>NZ_JBIVNJ010000019.1:0-142381 GCF_044753585.1 Streptomyces sp. NPDC088354
GCAGATCGGCTACATCGGCCTGACCGCCTTCGTGCTCAACGTGGTGGTCACCGTCGTCCTCACCCTGGTCCTGCGGGCCGTCAAGGCGCCCGAGGGCCTGGACGAGACGGCCGTGAAGGACTACACCGCCGACACCGGCGACCCCGGCGTGCAGCGGGATCTGCCGGGGGATCAGCCGGACCTGCCGGTCGCCGCCGGCCGCTGACGGCCGCCCGCGCGGCCCACGGTCACGGGCCGCCGCCCTGGGACGGGGCGGCGGCCCGTCGTCATGCGGACCGCGCCCGCTCGGGCCGGCGGAAGGTACGGCGGTACGCCTGCGGGGTGGTGCCCACCCAGCGGGCGAAGTGGTGACGCAGCGTCGCCGCGTTGCCGAAGCCCGCGCGCAGGGCGACCGCGTCCACCGTCGCGTCGGTGGCCTCCAGCAGCTCCCGGGCCAGCAGCACCCGTTGGCCGAGCAGCCAGCGGTACGGCGTCGTCCCGGTCTCCTGCTGGAAGCGGCGCGCGAAGGTGCGCGGCGACATGTGGGCGCGGGCCGCGAGCTCGTCGACGGTCACCTCGCGGTCCAGATGGCGCTCCATCCAGCCCAGCACCTCGCCCACGGTGTCGCACCGGGTGCGCGGCAGCGGCCGCTCGATGTACTGCGCCTGGCCGCCCTCGCGGTGCGGCGGCACCACCATGCGACGCGCTATCGCGTTGGCCACGTCACTGCCCTGCTCCTTGCGGACCAGGTGCAGACAGGCGTCGATCCCGGCGGCGGTACCCGCCGAGGTGATCACCGGGTCCTCGTCCACGTAGAGCACGTCGGGCTCCACCTTCACGCGCGGGTAACGCCGCGCCAGCTCCTCGGCGTGCCGCCAGTGGGCCGCGCAGCGGCGGCCGTCCAGCAGGCCGGCGGCGGCCAGGACGAAGACGCCGGAGCAGACGCTGAGTACGCGCGCCCCGCGGTCCACCGTACGGTTCAACGCCCGCAGCAGCTCCGGCGGGTACTCCCGGCGCACATAGGAGTCGCCGGCCGGCACCGCGACCAGATCGGCCTCCTCCAGGCGCTCCAGCCCGTGCGAGGTGCCGATGGTGAAGCCGGCCGGGGAGGTCAGCGTGCGGCCCTCCGCGGAGGCCACCGCGAAGTCGTAGGACGGCAGCCCGTCGTCCGACCGATCGAGTCCGAACACCTCGCAGACCACGCCCAGTTCGAACGGATGGACACCGTCGAGCAGCACCACGGCCACGTTCTGCAGCATGCGCCCAGCATGGCAGAGCCCTGGCAGGATTTCGAGGGAGTGCGTCAGTCCTGCCACTCCCGGCGGGGGCGGGCGAGGAGCACAGTCGAAGGCATGGAAACCCTCCTCGCCACCGTCACCGCACTGGTCTTCTTCCTCCTGTTGGCGCTCGCCGCCCTGACCGGACACGTCCACGACTCCCGGGACGGCCACGACTGGCATGCCTGAACCGGGCAATCTGTAACCGCCCCGACACAACATCTGGTGGCGCCACGGGCGGGCGCCACTAGATGTATGCTCGACTCCGCTGTCGACGCAGGGGAAGCCGGTGGGAATCCGGGACTGCCCCGCAACGGTGTGCGGGCGCCTCGAGGTATGCCCGCGAGTCCGAGTACCTGCCGACGGCACCGTCCGGCGCTCCGTCCGGACGGTGAAGTGTCCGGGCCTCGCGGGTTGGGCCGGCGGACGCGCCGCGGCATGCCCTGCCCTGCGTGCGCCCCGTCTTTCCCCTCGCGTCGTCGCCGTTCGAGGGAGAGAGCACACGTGACCATCGCGCCCGCCGCACCCGCCACCGCATCGGAACCCGCCTCACTGGGAACCGACTTGCTGAGCTCCCTCACGGAGCTGACCGCAGACCTCCCCGACACCGACCCCGGCCGGGTCGCCGCCGCCGCCCTGCGCGGCCGCAGCGCCGCGGCGGACGAGGCGGAACTGCGGGCGCTGGCCACGGAGGCCGCCGCCGGACTGATCTCGGAGGACCCCCAGTACTCGCGCCTGGCGGCCCGGCTGCTGACGACCGCCATCGCCGACGAGGCGGCGGGCGAGGGGGCGGTGTCCTTCTCCGCGTCCATCGCCGTCGGCCACCGCGAGGGCCTGATCGCCGACGGCACCGCCGAGTTCGTGGCCACCCACGCCGCCCGGCTGGACGCCCTGGTGGACGACGCCCTCGCCGGCCGCGCCGACGACCGCTTCGGCTACTTCGGCCTGCGCACCCTGCACAGCCGCTACCTGCTGCGCCACCCGATCACCCGCCAGGTCATCGAGACGCCCCAGCACTTCATGCTCCGCGTGGCCTGCGGGCTCGCCGAGGACCACTCCGGCCGGGCGCTGGACGAGGTCGCCGCGCTCTACGGCCTGATGAGCCGGCTGGACTACCTGCCCAGCTCCCCCACGCTCTTCAACTCCGGCACCCGGCACCCGCAGATGTCCTCGTGCTACCTGCTGGACTCCCCGCTGGACGAGCTGGACTCCATCTACGACCGCTACCACCAGGTCGCCCGGCTGTCGAAGCACGCCGGCGGCATCGGCCTGTCGTACTCCCGCATCCGCTCGCGCGGTTCGCTGATCCGCGGCACCAACGGCCACTCCAACGGCATCGTGCCGTTCCTGCGCACCCTGGACGCCTCCGTCGCCGCCGTGAACCAGGGCGGCCGCCGCAAGGGCGCGGCCTGCGTCTACCTGGAGACCTGGCACGCGGACATCGAGGAGTTCCTGGAGCTGCGCGACAACACCGGTGAGGAGGCGCGGCGTACCCACAACCTCAACCTGGCGCACTGGATCCCGGACGAGTTCATGCGCCGCGTCGACGCCGACGGCACCTGGTCGCTGTTCTCCCCCGCCGACGTGCCCGGGCTGGTCGACCTGTGGGGCGAGGAGTTCGACGCCGCCTACCGCGAGGCCGAGGCGGCGGGCCTGGCCCGCAAGACCCTCCCGGCGCGCGAACTGTACGGCCGCATGATGCGCACCCTCGCGCAGACCGGCAACGGCTGGATGACCTTCAAGGACGCCTCCAACCGCACCGCCAACCAGACCGCCGAGCCCGGCCGCGTCATCCACTCCTCCAACCTCTGCACGGAGATCCTGGAGGTCACCAACGACGGCGAGACCGCGGTCTGCAACCTCGGCTCGGTCAACCTCGCCGCCTTCGTCCTGGACGGCGGCACCGGCGGGGACGTCATCGACTGGGAGCGGCTGGACGCCACCGTCCGCACCGCCGTCACCTTCCTCGACCGTGTGGTGGACATCAACTTCTACCCCACCGGCCAGGCCGCCTCCTCCAACGAGCGCTGGCGCCCGGTGGGCCTGGGCGTGATGGGCCTGCAGGACGTCTTCTTCAAGCTGCGGCTGGCCTTCGACTCCGCCGAGGCCACGGCACTGTCCACCCGGATCGCCGAGCGCATCATGCTCGCCGCGTACGAGGCCTCCTGCGACCTCGCCGAGCGCCACGGCCCGCACCCGGCCTGGTCCGAGACCCGCGCCGCCCGCGGCGTCCTGCACCCCGACCACTACGCGACCGAGGCGAACTGGCCCGAGCGCTGGGACGCCCTGCGCGCCCGCGTCGCCGCCACCGGCATGCGCAACTCGCTGCTGCTCGCCATCGCCCCGACCGCGACCATCGCCTCCATCGCGGGCGTCTACGAGTGCATCGAGCCGCAGGTCTCCAACCTCTTCAAGCGCGAGACGCTCAGCGGTGAGTTCCTCCAGGTCAACTCCTACCTGGTGGCCGAGCTGAAGAAGCTCGGCGTGTGGGACGCGCAGACCCGCGACGCCCTGCGCGAGTCCAACGGCTCCGTCGAGGGCTTCCACTGGATCCCCGCCGACGTCCGCGCCCTGTACCGCACCGCCTGGGAGCTCCCGCAGCGCGCCCTGATCGACATGGCCGCGGCCCGCACGCCGTACCTCGACCAGAGCCAGTCGCTCAACCTCTTCATGGCCTCGCCCACCATCGGCAAGCTCAGCTCGATGTACGCGTACGCCTGGAAGCAGGGCCTGAAGACGACGTACTACCTGCGCTCCCGCCCGGCCACCCGCATCGCCCAGTCGGCCCGCGCTGCGGCCCCGGCGGTCATCCCCGTTCAGCAGGCCACGCCCGACGCCGACGCGATCGCCTGCTCCCTTGAGAACCCCGAGTCCTGCGAGGCCTGCCAGTAATGAGCTCCACCAAGAACCTGCTCGACCCGGGCTTCGAGCTGACCCTGCGTCCGATGCGCTACCCGGACTTCTACGAGCGCTACCGCGACGCGATCAAGAACACCTGGACCGTGGAGGAGGTCGACCTCCACTCCGACGTCGCCGACCTCGCCAAGCTCTCGCCCGGCGAGCAGCACATGATCGGCCGGCTGGTCGCCTTCTTCGCCACCGGCGACTCGATCGTGGCCAACAACCTGGTGCTGACGCTCTACAAGCACATCAACTCCCCCGAGGCGCGGCTGTACCTGTCGCGGCAGCTCTTCGAGGAGGCCGTGCACGTCCAGTTCTACTTGACGCTGCTCGACACCTACCTCCCCGACCCCGAGGAGCGCGCCGCCGCCTTCGACGCGGTGGAGAACATCCCCTCCATCCGCGAGAAGGCGCAGTTCTGCTTCCGCTGGATGGACTCGGTGGAGTCCATCGACCGCCTGGAGAGCAGGGCGGACCGCCGCCGCTTCCTGCTCAACCTGATCTGCTTCGCGGCGTGCATCGAGGGCCTGTTCTTCTACGGCGCCTTCGCGTACGTCTACTGGTTCCGGTCCCGCGGCCTGCTGCACGGCCTGGCCACCGGCACCAACTGGGTGTTCCGCGACGAGTCCATGCACATGGACTTCGCCTTCCACGTGGTCGACACCGTCCGCCGGGAGGAGCCCGACCTCTTCGACGAGGAGATGGCCAAGCAGGTCACCGCCATGCTGGAGGAGGCCGTCGAGGCCGAGCTGCAGTTCGCCCGCGACCTGTGCGGCGACGGCCTGCCCGGCATGAACACCGACTCCATGCGCGAGTACCTGCAGTGCGTCGCCGACCAGCGCCTGGTCCGCCTCGGCCTGCCGGCCCGCTACGGCTCGGAGAACCCGTTCTCCTTCATGGAGCTGCAGAACGTCCAGGAGCTGACCAACTTCTTCGAGCGCCGCGCCTCCGCGTACCAGGTCGCGGTCGAGGGCTCGGTCTCCTTCGACGACGACTTCTGATCAGCCGTGGGAGCGGGGCCCGGCCCGAGTCGGCCGGGCCCCGCCCGCGGTCACTTCAGGGCGACCGCGTCGGCGGCCGAGGTCACCTGGGCCGTGGTGGTCGTGCCCGGGAAGAACCAGCGCCAGCTGCCCGCGGAGGTCGCGGTCACCTTGGTGCTCAGCGAGCCGTTGCTGCTCGTGGTCGCCGTCTTGACGGTGCTCCACTTCGTGGAGCCGGCCTTCTTGAACTGCAGCTTCACGGGCTGCCCCGCGTAGCCCCCGTACTTCAGGCTCTGCCAGCTCGCCCGCGTGAGCTTGCCCTTGACGGTGAGCTTGCCGCCCCTGGCGACCGGCTCCGGGCCCGCGTCGGTGGTGAGCACCGAGGCGCGCTTGACCTTGAACCGGGCGATGTTGTCGCTGATCCAGTAGTCGCGGTCGTTCGCGTTCACCGTGGCGTTGACCTGCCACACACCCGCGACCTGGTTGGCGTTCCAGCCCTCGATCCCGCCCTCGCCGTACGGCCGGATCCACTCCGGGTGGATCGTCATCGTGGCCGTGCACACCGACGTGGTGGCGCTCTTCTTCTCGCAGCGGGTGCCGGTCCAGTCGACGGGTCCGAACCCGTTCGTCGCGTTGAAGGCGCTCACGCGCGAGACCTTCTTGATCCCCGAGTCGTCCCTGATCGTCATGGTGACCGGGAACTCAACGACCTTCTTCGTCCCGACGATCACATTGGTGCCGTGGTCCACCACGGTCTTGGTGATCCGGATGTCGCCCCGGCCCTCCGCGTGTGCGGCCGGTGCGGTCAGGACCACGAGGGCGGCCGCGCCTGCCGCGGCAGCCGTCAGCGCTCTGTTGCGCAATGCCCCTCCCCTGTTCGTCCCCGGCGTGATCACGCCGGGGACGAACAGGGTAGCGACACGAAACGATCAGTCGTTCGGGACGGTCTCGTACTTCGGCGTCAGCTCGGCCATCTGCTTCAGCGCGTCCTTGCGGTCCCGCTTGGAGAGCCGGTCGATGTAGAGGTACCCGTTGAGGTGGTCGGTCTCGTGCTGCAGGCAGCGGGCGAAGAAGCCCGTGCCCTCGACGACGATGTCGTTGCCGTGCAGGTCCTGCCCGCGGCAGACCGCGTAGTCGGGGCGCGGCAGCTCGGCGTAGGCGCCGGGGACCGACAGGCAGCCCTCGTTGCCGTCGTCGAGGACGCGGCGCTCGGCGGGGAGATCGTCGATGACCGGGTTGACGACATGGCCCACGTGGCGGACTCCGTCGTCGTCCGGGCAGTCGTAGACGAAGACGCGCAGGTTCACGCCGATCTGGTTCGCGGCCAGGCCGACGCCCTCGGCGGCGCGCTGGCTGGCGAACATGTCGTCGACGAGGGCGGCCAGGTCGTCGTCGAAGGACGTGACCGGGGTGCACGGGTGGTGCAGGACCGGGTTGCCGACGACCGTGATGGGACGGGCCGTGCCACGGGCGCGGTGGGCCGCCTCACGTTCCTCGGCGTCCGTGACGTCGTCGGTGAATGCGGTCTGCTCGGTGTCCTGCTGCGACATGGTCCGTCGTACGCCTTCCTGGGGCCTGCATCAACGCTCGATAGCCCATCAAGGGTACGTGCACCCGAGCGGCTCAGCAGACCTCTTCGAGATCGCGCCAGTCCCGGGTGTCCGGGCTGTCCGCCACCCAGCTGTCCAGCAGTCCCCGCACCAGCCCGACGGGGGCGGCGATCCCGCACTCCCGCTCAGGGGCCCACAGGGCGCCCGGGCTGCGGTGGCTGAGGTGCCCGGGGTGGCCCGGCTCGCCCTGGTCGTGGGGGTCGCGGGAGGAGTCGGAGCCGTCGTCGGTGGGCATCCGGCTCTCCGAGCACGTGCGGCACAGCAGCCGGACGGAGGACGACCAGTCCTCGGCGGCGTACCCCGCGTCGGCGGCCAGCTGCTCCAGCGCGTCACGGTCGGCCTCGGTAGCCGCCTCCAGCAGCACCAGCCAGGTCGGCACGGGCGAGGGCGCCCACAACTCGATCTCGTCGAAGACCGGGTACGTGGCGCCGTCGGCGGTACGGCGCTCGCCGTGCGGCACGCCGTCGTGCAGGACGACCTCGCCCCAGCGCCGCCCGGAGGACGGCAGCGGGATGCTCAGCACCTCGATGCGGGCCGGGTCGAGCCTGCGGCCCCACACCACCTCGGCCTCGCCCTCCGGGGAGAGCCGCACGGTGGAGCTGCCGAGTTCCATGTCGATCGGGCCGGTCCCGGCGGTGTCGGGCCGCAGTCCGTAGGCCTGCCAGGCGCGCCGGGCCAGCGGCCAGTCCTGCAGCGCGGTGGCGGCGATGCCGACGTTCCACCAGTCGGGGGCTCCGGGGGCCCGGTCGAGAAGGGCGACGGCCCGCAGGCCGGTCGTGCGGGCCTGCTCCCAGTCGTGCCGGAACTTGTGCAGCAGTGCGAGGTTGTACCAGGACTCCGAGCGCCAGGGCTCCAGATCCGCGGCGCGGATGAGGAGCGCGCCGGCGTCCTCGTACCGCCCGTCGCTGATCAGGGTGAACGCGCGATCGGTCGCCTGCCGCCAGGTGGCGGAGGGCCGATGGCGTGCCCTGCCGAAGATCCTCAAGGTGTCCCGCCTGCCGTTCGCTTTCGCTGGTGCTCCACGGTGCCCCGTCCGTCCCCCCACGTCCCGTGCTCAGCGGTGCTCATCAGTCCTCCTTGCCATCGGCAGGGCCCGTCACACACGGCCGGGCTTGCCGGTTTGCCGGCATGGGCGACATGCGTGCCTCTTGGGCGCTCTGCGCCCCTGCGGGCATCCAACCATGCCCCTTGGTACGCCCGCTCATTACCGGCCGGTTCACTGCCCTCCCCTGGCAATGACCCTGGTCAGGGCCTCGACCACGCGGGGGTCGTATTCCTGGGCGGTGTCCAGGCGCAATCGTTCCAGCGCCTGCAGTCCCCGGCCCACGGCGCCCCCGCCCCCGGCCAGGTCCTCGTAGGCGTTGGCCGTACGCACGATCCGCCCGGCGAGCGGCTGTTCGCGGTAGGGATCGGCCTGGCCCTCCACGATCCGGGCGACTTCCTCGGGCGCCCCCGTCCGGCGTACGACGGCCGCTCCCAGCAAGGCGATGCGGCGCCGTTCCGCGGGGTCCAGGGGCGCGGTCGCGCCCCCGGGTACCGGGTCCACGAGGGAGAGTTGGCCGATGTCGTGCAGGAGGGCGGCGTGCTCGACGGCGGCCAGGGCCCGTCCGCCCAGGCCGAGTTCCCTGCCCAGTGCGTGACTGAGCGCGCCGACCCGGCGGGCGTGGCCGGCCGGGGTGTAGCCGGCCAGGTCGGTGGCCCGGGCGAGCGAGGCGACCGTCGCCCGCCGGGTCGCCCGGATCGCCGCGTGCCGCCGGAAGGCCGTCTGTGTCAGCAGCAGCGGCACCGCGCACACCGGCACCGCCCACAGCCCCGCCGCCTCCACCGCCTGCGCCAGCACCGCCCCGCCCGCGCACACCGCCGACCCCACGCCGGGCAGCGCGGCCACCTCGTCCCGCAGCACCGGCGCGAAGGGCTCCCTTGTGCGGGCGGCGGTCAGCCACGCGGCCAGGACGGCGTCGCACAGGATCGTGCTGGCGAGCAGCACCACGGCGTACACCGGATGGCCGCCGCTGCCGCCGTACAGCGGCTGCGCGCAGGCCGCCGCGAAGCCGGTGGTGAGGACCCGCCGGGCGGCGGCGTCCCACGTCCCACCGCGCACCCGTCCGGCCAGCACGGCGCAGCCGACGACCGTGACCACCACGGGCACCGCCTCGGTGCCCACCAGCGCGTACCCCAGCGCCCCGGCGAACGCCACGGGCGCCGCCTCCCTGCCGTCCGCCTCGGCGACCCGGAGCACCTCGCCGACCACGACGAGCGCCCCGAACACGGCGGCGGACACCGGGTCGGCGACCCCGTGCACGGCCGTCCAGCCCAGCCCGGCGGCTCCGGCGCCGAGGGCGAGGGCGTGCACCACGTGCGCGACCGACGGGGTCCGCCGGCGGTGGTGGCGACGGCGCAGCAGCGCGGTCACGGCGGCCGTCGCGGCCGTCGCGGGTGTGGCGCGCCGGTGCCCCCGGCCGGACGGCTCGGTCACGCCCGCCGCCCCTTGCCGCCGCGGCGGCCGGTCTCGCGGTCCGCGCCGCCGTGGCCGCGGGCGTGCCGGCGCGGCGCCACGACCCTTCCGGCCACCCGGGTGACGCCGACGGGACCGGGCGCGGCGAAGGGCTCCGGCTCGTCCGTGGTGAGCGCGGGGTTCCAGCCGTCGCGGTCCACGATGCGCACCAGCGCCTCGACCATCTCGGGGTCGAAGTGACGGCCGGAGCACCGGCGCAGCTCCCCCAGTGCCTCGCCGACCTCCCGGGCCGGCTGGTAGGTGCGCGCCGACGTCATGGCGTCGAACGCGTCGGCCACCGCCACCACACGGGCCGAGGAGGGGATGGCGTCGCCGGCCAGGCCGTGCGGATAGCCGGAGCCGTCCATGCGCTCGTGGTGGTGGAGGATCGCCGACCGCGCGTCGTCCAGGAACTCGATGCCCCGCACGATGTCGTGGCCGTAGCCGGGGTGCAGCTCGATGATGCGGCGTTCCTCTGGGGTGAGCGGACCGTCCTTGCGCAGCACGCGCGTCGGGACGCCGATCTTGCCGATGTCGTGCAGGATACCCGCCAGCCGCAGGGCCTCCACGCGCTCGGCGGGCAGGCCGATCTCGCGGGCGATCAGGGCCGAGGCGCGGCCGACCCGCTCGCTGTGGCCCCGGGTGTAGCGGTCCTTGATCTCGACGGCCTGCACCAGGGCGCGCACGGTGGCCTGATGGGTGGCGCGTTCGCGCTGCGCCTGACCGGCGACCCAGCGCGCGATGTGGGTCGGCAGCAGCGCCAGGACCGCGGCGAGGCTGCCGAACGGGCCCTGCCAGAGCACCGCCGCCAGCAGTCCCACCAGCGCGTACGTCAGGTGCGGTGCGAGGGAGCCGAGCAGGGCGTCCCGCCACGCGGGGACCGCGGGCACGCCTTCGGCGGCGATCAGCACCCCACCGGTCAGCGCGGCCGACACCAGCCAGAACACCAGCGCCGCGCCCGCCGCCGGGAGCAGCAGCCCCGGCAGGCGGTCGGGCGGTCCGCCGTCGAGCAGCCCCCGTGCCCGGGCCGCGGCGTACGCGGCCAGCGAGAGCTGCGCGGCGTGCCACACCCTGCGTACTCCGCGGGGTTCGCCCCGCACCGGCGCGCTCAGCGCGCCCGGGACCGCCACGAGGGCGGCCGCGCCCGGCGGCAGCAACATCGCGGCGGCGAACAGCACTGGTGGCAACGGGGCCCCGGCCAGTTCCCCGGCGAGATACAGGGACGCCAGAAGGGCCGCGGTCACCCAGGGGACGCCGTCGTACGGCGCGGTGACGAGCGCGCCGCAGGACGAGAGCACGACGACCGGCAGGTACACCCGCGCCGCCGGCGGAAGTTCCCGCACCACCCGCATCTCACGCACGTGACGAGGCTAGGGGCGCGGTCGCCGCCCGGAGCGGGAGCAGCCGGGATTCCCGCCTTCGGGTGATCCCGCGTGACCTCCCGCGTGACCCGTGGGACGGCACGGTCCGGCGGTGCCGTGGGGCACCGCCGGACCGGGCGGACGGTGTCCGCGGTGGCTGGCTAGGAGGCGGTGGTGGTCGCGTCCCCGCCCTCGAGCGGGCCGGGGACGGGTGCGACCTCGCCCTCGCGGATCAGCTCGATCCGGGTGAGGACCTTGGACCGCAGGTCCGTGGGGACGTCGTCCTGGCCGCAGCACCGCTTGACCAGCTTCTTGACGGCCTGCTCCAAGCCGTACTTCTCCAAGCACGGGTGGCACTCGTCGAAGTGCTGCTTGAACTTGGCGCAGGCGTCGTCGGACATCTCGTTGTCCAGATACTCGTAAAGATGGTCGAGTACCTCGGAACAATCCGTCTCATGCGCGTTGCCGCAGCTCATGTGCCCGAGCCCTTCTCGTCGCCCGCGCCCGCCGGGACGAGCCCGCGCTCCCGCGCGTAGTCCTCCAGCAGCGAGCGCAGCTGCCGCCGCCCCCGGTGCAGACGCGACATCACCGTACCGATGGGCGTACCCATGATGTCGGCGATCTCCTTGTAGGCAAAGCCTTCGACGTCCGCGAGATACACCGCGATCCGGAACTCCTCCGGGATCGCCTGCAGCGCCTGCTTCACATCGGAGTCCGGCAGGTGGTCCAGCGCCTGGGACTCCGCGGAGCGCAGGCCGGTGGACATGTGCGACTCCGCACGCGCCAGCTGCCAGTCCTCGATCTCCTCCGTGCCGCTGCGCTGGGGCTCGCGCTGCTTCTTGCGGTAGGAGTTGATGAAGCTGTTGGTGAGGATGCGGTAGAGCCACGCCTTGAGGTTGGTCCCCTCACGGAACTGGTGGAAGGACGCGTACGCCTTGGCGTACGTCTCCTGCACCAGGTCCTCCGCGTCGGCCGGGTTGCGGGTCATGCGCAGCGCCGCCGAGTACATCTGGTCGAGGTACTCCAGCGCGTCCCGCTCGAAGCGCGCACTGCGCTCGAGGTCCGACTCCTGGGATACCTGGACCTGCTCCTGTACCTCGGACGTACTGTCGTCAGTGCCGCTGACCGGACCCACCTCCTCCACGACGGTCACGGGGCCGTACACGGACCCCACGCCATCGGAGGATATCCCGGGCGGGATCGGTGCGCTGGTCGTGCCCGCCGCACCACCCATCGCCGGCCACTCGGGCCAGGCCAGGTAAGGCGCCTCGGCACGGGCGCGGCATGCGGCTGTCGCCATGCGGCTTCCTCACTGTACGTACGAACTTTCGTGTGGACGCCTGGCACAACACGGCCCGGTCGCGGCTCATTCCCGAAGTCGCGGGAGGTCCCCCAGCCAGCCCAGCACGGCGTTCGTGAGAATCGTCACGGCCTCCTCCTGGCCCAGGTCCGCGGACTTGGGCACGGCGAATCCGTGGTCGGCGTACGGCACCTCGACCGGCTGGTGGCCGGGCGGGAACTCCTCGGGCCGCCCGAAGGGGTCCCGGCCGCCCTGGACGACCAGCGCCGGGACGCCCGCGCCGGTCAGCTCGTCGGCGCGGGACCGCTCCGGCTTGCCGGGCGGGTGCAGCGGGAAGGACAGCGCGAGCACCGCGGCCGCGCCGAGCGCGTCGGCGGTGCGGCAGGCCACCCGTGCCCCCGCGCTGCGGCCCCCGGCGACGACCGGCAGCCCCGGCGCGGCCAGCGCGGGCCACAGCGCGGTCCAGGCCGCGTCGAGGGTCTTCGGGGCGGGCGCCAGCTTCTTGCCTGCCACCCGCCAGGGCTGCTCGACCAGCGCGACGGTCCAGCCGTGCGGCGGCAGGGCGGCCGCCAGCGCGCGCAGGTCGCGGGCCTCGATGCCGCCCCCCGCGCCGTGACCCAGCGCGACGACGGCGCGCGCCCGGCGCGCCCGGTGCCAGGTGATACGGGCGTCCCCCACCGGGGTGGGCACGGTCTCGACGGTGTCGGAGATCACGTTCACCGTCGCAGTCTGCCACCGCGGACGGTCGGAACAGCTCAGAACAACGTCGCCTCCTCCGGCGCCTCGATCGGTTCCACCAGCTCGGGCCCGTTGTTGCGGACGTTGCTGACCTCGGAGCGCACCGGGTACGCGCGCAGCAGCCCGTGACCCGGCGGGACGAGCAGTGCGCGCAGCGCGCCGGGATCGGTGCGGGTGGGGTCGAGCCAGGCGTCCCAGCGGTCGGGGGTGAGCCACAGCGGCATGCGGGGGTGGATGTCGGCCAGGGCGCGCGGGCCCCCGGGGCGCTCGTCGGCGTCGGCGAAGGGCTCGGTGTCGGCCTCGGTGGTGATCACGGCGCAGGTGACCCACCAGGCGCGCGGGTGCTCGTCGGGCAGGGTGCGGTCGCGCCAGAACTCGTAGAGCCCGGCCATCGCGAAGACCGATCCGTCTGCGGGGGTGACGAAGTACGGCTGCTTGCGGGACCGCTTCTTCCTGCCCTGCTCCTCCAGTTGCCGCTCGTCCCTGCCGGTGACCCACTCGAAGTAGCCGTCGGCGGGCAGCAGGCAGCGGCGGGAGGCGAACGGCCGCTGGTAGGACGGCTTCTCGTGCACCGTCTCGGCCCGCGCGTTGATCATCTTCACCCCGACGTCGGGGGACTTGGCCCAGCTCGGCACCAGGCCCCAGCGCAGCGCGCGCAGTTGCCGGACGATCTCGCCGGTCTCCTTGTCGGGGCGCTCCAGCACCGCGTAGGTGCTGTCGGTGGGAGCGACATTCCAGTTGGGGTCCAGCGCCTCGGTGGGATCCCATTTCCGCACGTCGAAGAGGTCGACGAGATCCTCCGGCCGCCGGCTCGCTGCGTATCGACCGCACATGAGTGCCAGATTGCCACGGCGCGCGCACAGCCCGCCGTCATAGGGTGCGGAACCGTGCAGCTCTTCGACTCCCTCATCGGCACCCAGCCCGCGCCCTCCGCCTGGGTGGTCGGTGCGACGGCCGCCGTCGCCCTGGCCGCGGTCCTCCCGCACGGCATATGGCGGCTGTCGCGCAACGCCGTCACCATCGCGCACGAAGGCGGCCACGGCCTGATGGCACTGCTGTCCGGACGCCGCCTGCAGGGCATCCGGCTGCACTCGGACACCTCGGGGCTGACCGTCTCCCGCGGCAAGCCGCACGGCCTCGGCATGATCCTGACCGCCGCGGCCGGTTACACGGCGCCCTCGCTGCTCGGGGCGGGCGGCGCGCTGCTCCTGGCGGCCGGGCACATCACACTGCTGCTCTGGGGCGCGACCGCGCTGCTCCTGCTGATGCTGTTCATGATCCGCAACGCCTACGGCGTGCTGACGGTCTTCGTCACCGGCGGGATCTTCCTCCTGGTGTCCTGGCTGACCGAGCCGCAGGTGCAGGCGGTCTTCGCGTACCTGGTGGTGTGGTTCCTGCTCCTGGGGGGCGTGCGCCCGGTGCTGGAGCTCCAGCAGAAGCGCCGCGGCGGAGCGGCGCCGAGCTCGGACGCGGACCAGCTGGCACGCCTCACCCACACACCGGCCGCGCTGTGGATGCTGCTCTTCTACGCCGTCGCGCTGTTCTCGCTGTTCGGGGGCGGCCGCTGGCTGCTCGGGCTGTAGTCCGCGTGTAGCCCTTGCGGGCGGACCCCTGTTTCCGTCAGGTTTCGTCCGCTTTGTGCGCGATTCAGCCTCACGTTCAACCACTACGCTTGGTTTCCATGACCGGTACCCCCGCGCACACCGCCCTGTGGCCCGCACCGCACGCGTCCGCCCCCGTCGACGCCACGGTCACCGTGCCCGGATCCAAGTCGGTCACCAACCGCGCCCTGGTGCTGGCGGCGCTGGCCTCCGAGCCCGGCTGGCTGCGCCGGCCGCTGCGCAGCCGGGACACCGTGCTGATGGCCGAGGCGCTGCGGTCCATGGGCGTCCAGATCGACGAGGTGGTCAACCCCTACGGCGGCGAGGCGTGGCGGGTCATCCCCGCCGGGCTGCACGGTCCCGCGACCGTGGACGTCGGCAACGCGGGCACCGTGATGCGCTTCCTGCCGCCGGTCGCCGCGCTCGCCGACGGGCCGGTGCGCTTCGACGGCGACCCCCGTTCGTACGAGCGGCCGCTGCACGGCGTGATCGACGCCCTGCGCGCCCTCGGCGCCCGCATCGACGACGAGGGGCGCGGCGCGCTCCCGCTGACCGTGCAGGGCGGCGGGGCGCTGGACGGCGGCGCGGTGTCGATCGACGCGTCCGCCTCCTCGCAGTTCGTCAGCGCGCTGCTGCTGTCCGGCCCGCGCTACAACCAGGGCGTGGAGGTCCGCCACACCGGCCCGACCCTGCCGTCCCTGCCGCACATCCGGATGACGGTGGAGATGCTGCGGCACGCGGGCGCCAAGGTCGACACCCCGGAGAACGGCGGCGAGCCCAACGTGTGGCGGGTCGACCCGAGCGCGCTGCTCGGCGTGGACCTCACCATCGAGCCGGACCTGTCCAACGCCCAGCCGTTCCTCGCTGCCGCCCTGGTCACCGGAGGCCGGGTCGTCATCCCCGACTGGCCGGCCCGCACCACCCAGCCGGGCGACGCGCTGCGCGAGCTGTTCACCCGGATGGGCGGTTCCTGCGAGCTGACCGACGCCGGCCTGGTCATGACCGGCTCCGGCCGGGTGCACGGCATCGACGCCGACCTGTCGGAGGTCGGCGAGCTCACCCCGGGCATCGCCGCGGTCGCCGCCCTGGCGGACTCCGAGTCGGTGCTGCGCGGGGTCGGCCACCTGCGGCTGCACGAGACCGACCGGCTGGCCGCGCTGACCAAGGAGATCAACGGGCTCGGCGGCGACGTCACCGAGACCGAGGACGGCCTGCGGATCCGCCCGCGCCCGCTGCGCGGCGGGGTCTTCCACACCTACGACGACCACCGCCTGGCCACCGCCGGCGCGGTCCTCGGCCTGGCCGTGGACGGCGTGCAGGTGGAGAACGTCGCCACCACCGGCAAGACGCTCCCCGACTTCCCCGACATGTGGACGGCCATGCTGGGCACCACACCGGCCGCCCCCGCGTCCCCGGTACGGGTCTGAGGTCATGCGGCGCTACGGCAAGCACACCGACGAGGACGACGTCCGGTCCCGCCCGAACCCCAAGGGCAACCGGCCCCGCTCCACCATCCGCCCGAAGCACGAGGACGCCGAGGAGGGCTTCGTCCTCACCGTCGACCGCGGCCGGATCACCTGCCTCGTCGACGACCGCACCATCACCGCCATGAAGGCCCGCGAACTCGGCCGCAAGGGCATCGTGGTGGGCGACCGGGTGGGCATCGTCGGCGACCTGACGGGCGACAAGGACACCCTGGCGCGGATCGTGCGGGTCGAGGAGCGCTCCTCCGTGCTGCGCCGCACCGCCGACGACACCGACCCCTTCGAGCGGGTGGTCGTCGCCAACGCCGACCGGCTCGCCATCGTCACGGCCCTCGCCGACCCCGAACCGCGGCCGCGGCTGATCGACCGCTGCCTGGTGGCGGCCTACGACGCCGGGCTGGAACCGCTGTTGGTGCTGACCAAGTCCGATCTGGCCCCGGCGGAAACGCTGCTGGAGACGTACGCGCCGCTCGGCGTCCCCTATGTGGTCACCAGCCACGAGAACTTCGACGAGGAAGCGACCGCGGCCGTCCGCGAGCACCTGGAGGGCCGCGTCACCGCCTTCGTCGGCCACAGCGGGGTCGGGAAGACCACGCTCGTCAACGCCCTGGTGGAGCGTCAGCGCGCGACCGGTCACGTCAACGCGGTCACCGGACGCGGCCGGCACACCACCACCTCGGCGCTGGCGCTGCCGCTCAAAGGCGAGCAGGGGTGGGTCATCGACACCCCGGGCGTACGGTCCTTCGGCCTGGCGCACATCGACCCCTCACGGGTCATCAACGCCTTCCCGGACCTCGTACCGGGCACGGAGGGCTGTCCTCGGGCCTGCAGCCACGACGAACCGGACTGCGCGCTGGACGCCTGGGTGGCCGACGGGCACGCCGAACCCGCCCGGCTCTTCTCGCTCCGCCGGCTCCTTGCGACGCGGGAGCGCAAGGAAGGGGACTGACACCCGATTTCCGGGCATGCTGTGTGATGATCGCTCATCGACAGGACGGAACGGGAGGGCGCTCGATGGCCTGGCTCCTCGTGGTGGTCGCTGGACTCCTCGAAACCGGCTTCGCGGTCTGCCTCAAGCTCTCCCACGGGTTCACCCGTCTGTGGCCGACCATCGCCTTCTGCGTCTTCGCGCTCGGCAGCTTCGGGCTGCTGACCATGTCGCTGAAGAAGCTCGACGTCGGCGCCGCGTACGCGGTCTGGACGGGTATCGGGGCGGCGGGGACCGCGATCTACGGCATGGCGTTCCTCGGCGACGTCGTCTCGACGCTCAAGCTGGTCTCGGTCGCGCTCGTCGTCCTGGGCGCCATCGGTCTCCAGCTGTCCGGCTCCGCGCACTGACCGCACGTCGGGCCTGCGGCCCTCCCGGGGTCAGGCGGCGCCCACCCAGCCGCGCCCGAGCATGCCGCGCACCAGGCGGGCCACCCGAAGGCACGCATCCTCGTCGGTGGCCAGCGGCGCCATGACGTACGACACGCCGACACGCACCGCCGCCTCGCTCGCCCAGGCGAGCTCGGCCGGGTCCAGTTTGGGAAAGCCGCGTTCCAAGGTCGCGGCGGCACGGGTGCGCAGCGCGGCGAGCACCTCGGTGGGGGTGAGCGGAAGGTCGCTCCTTCGCGGCCGCGCCCCGGGCGAACGGGGCACGGGGACACGGGTGATGGCGGCGGCCGGGACGCGGCTCCCGCGGCAGCCGGTCAGAACGGCGCGCACCAGGGGATTGCGGCGGGCCTCCTGCAGGAGCCGGCCGGTGGCCGCGGCGAAGCAGTCCCCGGGGTCGCCGCCCTGGTCGGCGGCGGCGGACAGGACGCGTTCGACACCGGCGACGAGCACGTCGGCCTCGCGCCGCGCCAGCGCCCGGGCCAGGCCCTCCTTGCTGCCGAACTCGTTGTAGAGGGTCTGCCGCGACACTCCGGCGGTCGCCGCGATGTCCACCATCCGGATCGTCGCCCACGACCGGGCGGACAGCGCGGCCAAAGCCGCGTCGAGCAAGGATTCGCGCGCTGTCGGCATGATTGCCTCCAAGCCGTGGTAAAGCGGCCGTGCGCAAAGAATTGACGTGCTGTCGGTTCGTGTCAACCCTCCGCGCGCACCCTGCGTGACCCCGACAGGGTGCGATCGATACTGTTCGCTCCATGCCGGACTTCAACGACGACCTGCGCCTCGCGCACATCCTCGCCGACGCCGCCGACGCGGCGACCATGGAGCGCTTCAAGGCCCTGGACCTGAAGGTCGAGACCAAGCCCGACATGACGCCGGTCAGCGAGGCGGACAAACGCGCCGAGGAGCTGATCCGCAGTCAGCTCGGCCGCGCCCGGCCGCGCGACGCGGTCCTCGGCGAGGAGTACGGCTTCGAGGGCACGGGCCCGCGCCGCTGGATCGTCGACCCGATCGACGGCACCAAGAACTACGTCCGGGGCGTGCCGGTGTGGGCCACGCTCATCGCCCTCATGGTGCGCGGGGAGCACGGCGACGAAGGCGTGGTCGGCGTGGTCTCCGCGCCGGCACTGGGCCGCCGCTGGTGGGCGGTGAAGGGCGGCGGGGCGTACACCGGGCGCAGCCTGTCCTCCGCCACGCGCCTGCGGGTGTCCCGGGTGAGCCGGCTGGAGGACGCCTCGTTCGCGTACTCCTCGCTCAGCGGCTGGGAGGAGCAGGGACGGCTGGACGGCTTCCTGGACCTGACCCGTTCCTGCTGGCGCACGCGCGCCTACGGCGACTTCTGGCCGTACATGATGGTCGCCGAGGGCTCGGTGGACTTCTGCGCCGAGCCCGAGCTGAGCCTGTGGGACATGGCCGCCAACGAGGTCATCATCCGGGAGGCGGGGGGCCGCTTCACCAGCCTGGACGGCACGGACGGCCCCTACGGGGGCAATGCGGCGGCCTCGAACGGACTGCTGCACGAGCAGATGCTCGGTTTCCTGAACCGCACCTGAACCGCACCCGGCACGGGCCGCCCCCGTACACCACCGATCACCCTCCGCACGCCCCTTGCTGCGCGACGTCCCGCATGTGAACATGAGAATGCGTGAGCTTGTGAATTTGTGAAACAGTTCTCAAGACGGCCCACGACGCAGCCAAGGGGTATCCCATGCTCGTACGCGAAGCCATGAGCACGGTCGTTCTCACGATCGGCCCGGCTCACACCCTCCGCCAGGCCGCCCGACTGATGTCCGCCCGCAAGGTGGGTGCGGCGGTCGTCCTCGATCCCGACACCTGCGGGCTCGGCATCCTCACCGAGCGCGACATCCTCAACGCGATCGGCGCGGGGCTGAGCCCCGACGGCGAATTCGCCGCCGCCCACACCACCACCGACGTCGTCTTCGCCGCACCGCAGTGGACCCTGGAGGAGGCTGCCGCCGCCATGGTGCGCGGCGGTTTC
This sequence comes from Streptomyces sp. NPDC088354, assembly GCF_044753585.1. NCBI lineage: Bacteria > Bacillati > Actinomycetota > Actinomycetes > Kitasatosporales > Streptomycetaceae > Streptomyces > Streptomyces sp. NPDC088354. Next base: position 19,099 of record NZ_JBIVNJ010000019.1, read on the forward strand.
CGTCACCTGGTGGTGATGGAGGACCGCAACGCGGTCGGTATGGTCTCCGTCCGCGACATCGTGCGCTGCTGGCACCCGGCGCATTCGGCGGCCGCCCTGGCGGGCTGAGGGCACGGGATGACCGGTATGGATCGGAGGGGTTCAGGTGCCTGGACGCACCTGAACCCCTCCGGTTCTGTTACGGCAAGCGCCCGTCAGCCGCGCAGGGCCTGGACCGCGGCCTCCAGTCGCTTGCCGTAGTCCTCGTCCGCCCGGCGGAAGTTGTCGATCGCCCGCTCGGCGATGTCGTCGCGCGACACCTTGGCGATGAAGCCGGCGAGGTTGGCGATCAGACGCTCCTTCTCACCCTCCGACATCAGCCGGTAGAGGTCGCCCGCCTGGACGAAGTCGTTGTCCTCGGCGTGCGAGGGCGCCTCGTGGTTGCCGGTCCAGCCGGTCACGGCGGTGGACGACCACAGCGGGCTGCCCGTCTGGGCCGGGCCGCCGAAGCTGTTCGGCTCGTAGTTCTTCGCGCCGCCGTGCCGGCCGTCGTAGGCGTGGCCGTCGCGGCTGTTGGTGCGCGCCTCGGTGGCGTGCGGGCGGTTCACCGGCAGGTGGTCGGCGTTGATGCCGACGCGGTAGCGGTGCGCGTCGCCGTACGCGAACAGCCGGCCCTGCAGCATCTTGTCGGGGGACGGGCCGATGCCGGGCACGAAGTGCGCCGGGGAGAAGATCGACTGCTCGACCTCGGCGAAGATGTTCTGCGGGTTGCGGTTGAGCTCCAGCTTGCCGATCTCGATCGGCGGGTAGTCCGCGTGCGGCCACACCTTGGTGAGGTCGAACGGGTTGAAGCGGTAGGCCGCCGCCTGATCCGCGGGCATGATCTGCACCTGCACGGTCCAGGTCGGGAACTCGCCGCGCTCGATGGACTCGCGCAGGTCGCGCTGGTGCGAGTCGGGGTCGAGCCCGGAGACCTGGACCGCCTCGTCGGTGGTCAGGTTCTTGATGCCCTGGTCGGTCTTGAAGTGGTACTTGACCCAGAAGACCTCGCCGGCCTCATTGGTCCACTGGTAGGTGTGCGAGCCGTAGCCGTTCATGTGGCGGTAGCTCGCCGGGATGCCGCGGTCACCGAACAGCCAGGTCACCTGGTGGGTCGACTCGGGCGACAGCCCCCAGAAGTCCCAGACGTTGTCCGCCTCCTGGGAGCCGGTGTACGGGTCGCGCTTCTGGGTGTGGATGAAGTCGGGGAACTTGATGGCGTCCTTGATGAAGAACACCGGGGTGTTGTTGCCGACGAGGTCGTAATTGCCCTCCTCGGTGTAGAACTTCAGCGCCCACCCGCGCGGGTCGCGCACGGCGTCCGCCGCGCCCAGGTTGCCGGCGACGGTGGAGAACCGCAGGAAGGTCTCGGTCTGCTTGCCGACCTCCGACAGGAAGTTCGCCCGGGTGTACCGCGTGACGTCGGCGGTCACCGTGAAGGTGCCGTACGCTCCGGCGCCGCGGGCGTGCACCACGCGCTCCGGGATGCGCTCGCGGTTGAAGTGGGCGAGCTTCTCCAGCAGCAGCTGGTCCTGGATCAGGACCGGTCCGCCGACCCCCGCGGTCTCGCTGTTCTGGTTGTCCGCGACCGGGGCCCCTGCCTCGGTCGTCAGCGGGCCGGTCTTGTGAACCGTCACGTCCTTCTCCCTGCGTTCGTCTGTGCCGTGGCTGTCGCCGGAACCGATCCTACGATAGACAAGGTCCAAGTCAAGAAGGGGGCCAAAGTCGTACGGGTTCGGAACACGGACCGCCGCTGTTAAGCTGGATCCATCCCACGGATAGGTGAAACGCAATGAGTGACCTGCTGGAACGACTGCGCGGACGTGGCTGGCGGATGACCGCGCAGCGGCGCGTCGTGGCCGAGGTCCTCGACGGCGAGCACGTCCACCTGACCGCCGACGAGGTGCACGCGCGGGCCGCGACCCGGCTGCCGGAGATCTCCCGGGCCACGGTCTACAACACCCTGGGCGAACTGGTCTCGCTCGGCGAGGTCATGGAGGTCGCCACCGACGGCCGCGCCAAGCGCTACGACCCCAACGCGCACCACGCCCACCAGCACCTGGTGTGCTCCCGCTGCGGCACCATCCGGGACGTCCACCCCGCCGGCGACCCGCTGACCGACCTGCCCGACAGCGAGCGCTTCGGGTTCACCGTCTCCGACGTCGAGGTGACCTACCGGGGCCTGTGCCCCGACTGCGCCTGACGCTGCGCGGAACGGAGCCGTTCCGCCGCCTTCCGCACGGCGGGCTCCGGCCGCGTCCGGCCGAACCACACGGTCTCCGGCGGCACCTCCCCGGCCACCTTGGCAAGCGCCTCGATGGCCTCCCTGGCCACGCCCGGGTCCACGTCCGTCGCCAACGGCCCCAGCAGGCCGACCAGGTCCTCACGCGGCGCCAGGCGGCCCACGGCCCGCACCGCGGCCCGCCGTACCGCCGGCGGCCACGGCGTGCGCGCCTCCCGGACCAGCCGCAGCAGCAGCGGCACGTCCGTACCGTCCCCGCACTCCCCCAGCCCGAGGGCCAGCCCGGCGACCATCCACGACGGGCTCTGCGGCCCGCAGCGCACCAGCTGCCTGCGGTACGTCAGCGCCGGCGGCTCACCCCTGCTGTACAGCCGCCAGCGGGCCTGCGCCCGCACGATCCGCGCCGGGTCCGCCAGCGGCGCCGTCAGCCGCGCCGCGGGAACGTCCTCCGGCAGCGCCGCCACCGCCAGCTCCCGCACCGCCGCGGACCGGGCCCACAGCAGCCGCCCCGCCTGGTCCGGGTCCAGCTCCAGCAGCCGCTGCGCGCACAGCCGCCGGCACACCTGGTCCGGGTCGCGCAGCGCGGTACGGACCAGATCGCCGCGTACGAACTCCCCGAGCTCGAGGGCCAGTTCCACGCCGAACCGCCGGGTCAGCGGCTCCTCGTCGGCGGCCAGCGCCCGCACCGCCCGCCGGGCCTCCGGGGCCGCGAGCACCTCCCGGTACGCCTCCAGCGCCCCCGCGGCCCGGCGCCTGCCCCGCAGCCGCAGCAGTATCCGCACCGCCGCGGCCGCCTCGTCCGGCGCGGACCGCAGCGCCAGCGCCCCGACGGCCCGCTCCCGCACCGGGTCCACCCAGTCCGCGGTCCGCAGTGCCAAGGCGGTGGCCACCAGCGGGCCACCCGTGTGCGCCAGGCCCTCCACGGCGGCCTGCCGCGTGCGGCCGTCCCGGTCCATCGCGGCCAGCAGCAGGCGCAGCGGATCGGCCTCCTCCGCCGCCGGCGGCCGCTGTCCCTCCACGGTCCGCGCGGCACGGTCCAGCGACACCCACAGCCCCGGTGGCGCCTCGCCCAGCGCCTTCAGCGCGGCCCCCTGGTCGTACGCGGCACCCTCCCCGGCCTCCGCCGCCGCCCTCAGCTCCGCCAGCAACTCGGCCACCGCACCGGACGCGCACAGCCGCCCCCACCGCGTCACGTCCTTGAGTTCCGCCGGCCGCCGCTTACGCCGCCTGCGCAGCAACCCCGCCTCCTCGCGCCGCCGCCCTCGCCACGCCTCCAGCATCCTCCGGCGCGCCGGGACCACGGCGAAAGGTTCACGCGCTTTTGCCCGATCCATGCCTGGGCTGTACCCGGGGCATACAAGAAGGCCCGGAAGCCGTTGGCTTCCGGGCCTTCTCATCAGTAGCGGGGACAGGATTTGAACCTGCGACCTCTGGGTTATGAGCCCAGCGAGCTACCGAGCTGCTCCACCCCGCGTCGTTGTGTCCCTAGAGTAACCTCCCGGCCCTGAGCAGCGCAAATCCTTCCCGGGGGGTTGGGGGGGGCTTTCCCCGCCCGCCCTCCCGGGTGCCCTGTGAAGTCAGGGCGCCCCGACGCGCGTGCGGGGTGGACCGGGTGCGGGGCCTCCGGGGCTGCACGTCCTGGACTGGGATATTTACGCGCGTTTCCAGCACCTGCTGATCCCGTCCCTGCCCGGATGGTGCGCACAAATATCCCGCACCGTCCAGAACATCCACCCTCCCCCAGCCTCCGGCCGGGAGTGCCCCCAACTCCCCCGCCCCCTCCGTCTCCATATGCGCCTGATCCCCGGTGGGGGGTATGGAGGCGGTCCGGGTGACCGCGGTTGCCTGAATCCGCCCCGGCGGCCTGCCGCGCGAGCGCTGGCCCCGCGGACCGCACCGGAGGGGGGGTGTGGGGGCGGTCGGGGTGACCCCGATCGCCTCACTCTGCCCCGGCGGCCTGCCGCGCGAGCGCTGGCCCCGCGGACCGCGCTGCGCCAACGGGCGGCCCCAGGCACGGTGCCGCTTCTACCCCCCACCGGGGATCAGGCGCGACAACCTACGGAGGGGGCGGGGTCGTAGGGGTGGGCGTTCTGGACTGTGGAGCATATTTGGGTGCATGACCGGGGTGATCAACAGATCGTGCCCGAGGCACCGAAATGTGCTGTCCAGAATGCCCAGCCCCGGAGGCCCCGCACCCGGCCCCCACGAAACGCGCGCCGGGGTGACTGACCGCGCCGGGCACCCGGGAGGGCGGGCGGGGAAAAAACCTACGCGGACAGTTCGTGCTCCAGCGCGTCCGTCAGGCGCGCAGCCCGCTCCGCGACCTCCACCGGCCCGCACTCGACCGCCCGCGCACACCACGCCTGCGCATCCGCGAGCTGCCCGTGCCGCGCGGCCAGCAGCGCCAGCCGGAGCGCCGCACGCCCGTGCCCCGCGTCGGCGGCCCGGGTCCACCACAGGGCCGCCTCCGGCTCCGCGCCCTCGCGGGCGAGGAGGAGCCCGAGGTTGAACGCCCCGTTGCGGCTGCCCCCCTCCGCGGCCTCGCGGTACCAGTGGGCGGCGTCCACGACGTCCCCGCGCCGGGCGGCGCACATGCCGAGCCGGACCTGGGCACGCCGGTGCCCCTGGCCGGCGGCGCGCGCGTACCACTCCTCCGCCTCCGCGGCCGCGTCCTCCGTACCCTGCGCGTCCAGCAACGCGCCCAGCCGGAAGGCCCCTTCGGGGCTGCCGCCGCCCGCGGCGCACCGCAGGTGCCGCTCGGCGCCGTGCGGGTCACCGTCCTTCTGCAGGGCGATCGCGACCTGCAGCGCGGCCTCGCTGTGCCCGCTGGCGGCCGCCCGCTCGTACCAGCGCCGCGCGGTGCCGTCGTCGCCCCGCCCGGCGTACAGGATGCCGAGGTTGAAGGCGGCGTCGACGCTGCCCGCCTCCGCGGCCTTGGAGAACCACGGCTCGGCGCCCGCCGCGTCCCCGCGCTGCAGCAGCAGCACGGCGAGGGCGTTGGCCGCCTCGCGGTGCCCGGTGTAGGCCGCCTTGCGGTACCACTGCTCGGCCTGGGCCGTCCGCCCCTGGCCGGCGCAGAGCAGGCCGAGGTTGAAGGCGCCGTTGACGTCGCCGGCCTCCAGGGCGGCCCGGTACCACCGCTCGGCGGTCTGGGTCTCGCCCTCCTGCGCGTGCAGCGCGCCGAGCGCGTTCGCGGCGTTGCCGTCACCGGCGTTGGCGGCTCGCCGCCACCAGGTGGCGGCGCCGTCGACGTCGCCGGCGTCGCGCAGCAGGAAGCCGAGCGCGCAGGCGGCGCGCGGCTCGCCGTCCCGGGCGGCGGTGAGGTACCAGCGCCTGGCCTCCTCGTACTCGCCGCGCTCCTCCAGCAGCGTGCCGAGGCGCAGCGCGGCGCGGCGGTGCCGGCGGGCGGCGGCCTGCCGGTACCACTGCTCGGCCTCGCGCTCCTCGCCGCGCTCGGCGCAGATGCGGGCCAGCCGGTAGGCAGCCTCGCGGTGCCCGTGCTCGGCGGCGGCGTGGAACCAGCGCTCGGCGCCGACGTCGCGCCGGTGGTCGAGCAGGTCGGCCAGCGCGTACGCGCCCAGGGTGTGCCCGGACTCGGCGGCCTGCCGCAGCCAGTACTCGGCGCCGGGCTCGTCACCGCGCTCGCGGAAGTGCCGGCCGAGCGCGTGCGCTGCCGCGGCGGAACCGGCGACGGCGGCGATGCGCCACCAGCCGGCGGCCTCCTCGGAGTGGCCGCGCTGGTGCAGCAGCAGTCCGAGGTTGTTGGCGGCCGGCCGGTCTCCCCCGGCGGCGGCCGCGCGCAGGTACGGCTCGGCCCCCTCCAGGTCGCCACGGCGCAGCAGCAGGGTGCCCAGGACGCTCGCCGCGGCGATGTCGCCGTGCTCGGCGGCCCGCCGGTGGCGCGCCTCGAGTTCGGCCTCCTCGCGGGCCTCCAGGCTCTCCTCGTCCGGCAGTTCGGACTCGATGAGCCGGTCCTCCTCGGCGGACCCCACGCGCGGGCCGGGCAGCAGCTCGGCGACGGTCGGCGCGAAGGCAGCCGTCTGCGCGGGAACGGACGCGGGCAGGGTCGTTCCGCCCGCGGACCCGCTGTCCGGGATCCGACGAGTTTTCAGCAGCCTTGCACCATCCCCCATGAGGTCCATCGTCGCACCACCCGTACCCGCAGTACACCTGGTATGCAACAACCCTGCGGGGTTGGGACAGTCCCAGGAGGTCACTTCAGCGTTTTGTCGACTTCCCGACATCAACCCCGACGAAACCTCTGCGCGCGCAGTTCCCCCGTACAAGTGAAAGGGTCCGGAGCCTAGTTGACTCCGGACCCTCTCGAACAGTAGCGGGGACAGGATTTGAACCTGCGACCTCTGGGTTATGAGCCCAGCGAGCTACCGAGCTGCTCCACCCCGCGTCGTTGTGTCCCAACCGTACCACGACGCGGGGAGTGCCTGCTCAGCCCGTTTTCTCCGCCTGCTTCTCGGCCTCCTGCGCCCGCTGCAGCGCCTCCGCCAGATCCTTCTGGGCCTGGCCGTACGCCGCCCAGTCGCCGGCCTTCAGCGCCTTCTGGCTCGCGTCGTACGCCGCCTGGGCGTCCGCCAGGGCCTGGGCGACCGTCGCGTTGGACGGGGGCGGCGCGGTGCCCGTGCCGCCGGTCTCCGGTGGCGGTGCGGTCCCGCCGTCCGCCGTACCGAAGACCGCGTTCAGCGCCTGACCGAGGGTGTCCTCGAACTCCACCTGCCCGCCGTACCAGACCAACACCTTCTTCAGCAGCGGGTAGTCGAAGTCGGCACCGCGCAGATAGACCGGCTCCACATAGAGCAGACCGCCGTCGAGCGGGATGGTGAGCAGATTGCCGTACTCGACGGTGGAACCGCCGCCGCCGCTCAGCAGCTTGATCTTCTCCGCCACGTCGGGATCGGAGTTGAACTGGCTCTGCACCTGCTGCGGGCCGTACACCCGGCTGTTGGACAGTCTGAGCAACCGGATCGTGCCGTAGTCCGCGCTGGTGGCGTCCGCGTCGACCGCCATGAAGGCGCCCAGGTTGTCACGCCGGTTGAGCGTGTAGGTCGTCGTCAGCGAGAACGTCTGGGCGGCCTGGTCCGGCATGCGCAGGCTCAGGTAGTACGGCGGCACCGCCTTGCCCGTCTTCGTCGCCGGGTCGTTGGGGACCTGCCACACCTCGCTGCCGCTGTAGAAGGTCGACGCCTTGGTGACGTGGTAGCGCGTCAGCAGCTGGCGCTGCACCTTGAACAGGTCCTGCGGGTAGCGCAGATGGGCCATCAGGCCGGCGCTGATGCTGCTCTTGGGCTGCACCGTGTGCGGGAAGGCCTTCATCCAGGTCTTCAGCACCGGGTCCTTGTCGTCCCACTGGTAGAGGGTGACGTCACCGGTGAAGGCGTCCACGGTCGCCTTGACCGAGTTGCGGATGTAGTTGACCTGGTTCTGCTGGGCCAGGACCGCGCGCTGCCCGTCGGTCAGCGAGTCCGCCGTGGTGTCGCCGAGCGTCGTCCGCGACGAGTACGGGTAGCCGTTGCTCGTCGTGTAGGCGTCCACGATCCACACCACATGGCCGTCGACGACGGCCGGGTAGGAGTCGCCGTCGATCGTCAGCCAGGGCGCGACGGCCTCGACGCGCTCCTTGGGCGTGCGGTTGTACAGGATCCGCGAGTCGTCGCCGACGGCTCCGGAGTAGAAGATCTGCGGGTCCCCGAAGGCCACCGCGTACGCGGCCCGGGTCACCGGGTTCTTCAGGCCGACACCGCTCTTGCCGGTGTAGGTGTACGACTTCTCACCGTCGTCGTTGGTGTTGTAGTCGATCTCCGGCGTGGACTTGTCGCCGACGATGGACCACTGCTTGGTCCTCTCGCCGTAGTAGATCCGCTGTTCGTACCTGCCGAGGTCGCCGGTGGTCGGCAGTTCGGACTCGGTGAAGACGGGCTCGCCGCGCGTGGTCTCGTCGCCCTCGGTCGCGGTGGTGCCCTTGGCGGCGACCAGGCCGTAGCCGTGCGTGTATTTGAAATGGTCGTTGATCCAGCTGTGCTGCGGGATGCCGGCGAGGTTCAGCTCGCGCAGGCCCACCACGGTGTCCTGCTCCTTGCCCTGCACCTTGTAGCGGTCCACGTCGAGCGTGGAGGGGAAGGAGTAGTAGCCGCTCGCCTTCTGCAGCTGCTGGAACGTCGGCGAGACCACGTTGGGGTCGAGGAGCCGGATCGACGCGGTGGTGTCGGCGTCCGCGCGCAGTTGCGCCCGTTGCGCCGGGTCCTTCTGATCGGCCGGGTTGCTGCCCGCGTAGTCGGACACCTTTGTGCCGTCGATGTCGTACGCCTGGCGCGTGGCGTTGATGTTCTTCTGGATGTACGGCTGCTCCTTGGCGGCCTCGTTCGGCTGCACCTGGAACTTCTGCACGATCGCCGGGTAGAGCCCGCCGATCAGGATCGCCGACAGCACCATCAGGCCGAAGCCGATCAGCGGCAGCGACCATGTACGCCGCCACAAGGTGGCGAAGAACAGCAGGGCGCAGATGATGGCGATCGCGAAGAGGATCGTCTTGGCCGGCAGATAGGCGTTGGCGTCCACATAGCGCAGCCCGGTCCAGTCACCGGACTTGAGGTTGCCCGACTTGACCGCCAGCGAGTACCGGTCGAGCCAGTAGGCGACCGCCTTGAGGCTCACGAACAGGCCGAGCAGCACTGACAGGTGGCCGGTCGCCGCGGCGGTGGCGCGGCCGCCCGGGGAGGTGATGCGCAGCCCCCCGTACAGGTAGTGCACCAGGGCGGAGGCCAGCAGCGAGAGCACGACCGCCGCGAAGCCGAAGCTCAGCAGGAAGCGGTACCAGGGCAGCTCGAAGGCGTAGAAGGAGACGTCGACGTGGAACTGCGGGTCCGTGGTGCCGAACGGGGTGGAGTTCGTCCACAGCAGCCATGTCCGCCACTGGCTGGAGGCGGACGCTCCCGCGATCAGTCCCACCAGGGCGCAGACCGCGAGCAGCACCCACTTCTTGTAGGGCGCGATGCCCATCCGGTAGCGGTCCAGGCTCTGCTGCTCCAGCGACATCGCGCTGAGCGGCGGCCGCAACCGGTGCGCCAGGTAGACGTTGACGCCGACGGCCACCGCCATCAGCAGGCCGAAGACGAAGAACAGCCCGACCTTGGTCCACAGCGTCGTGGTGAACACCGAGGAGTAGTGGACGGATCGGTACCAGAGCCAATCGGTCCAGAAGCCGGCGAACATGACGAAGGCCATGGCCAGTACGGCCAGGACCCCCAGCGTCATGAGCAGCGTCCGGGCTCGCCGCGACGGGCGCCCCGCTCTGATCCGCGGCCCGTGCGGACTCCCGCCACGGTCCGGCATCTGGAATACCAAGGTGCGCACCTCAAGAGTCGGTCTCCGGCGGACGCCCGGCCGGCGCCCACTGATGCAACTTACTCACGGTTTACACAGTTCCCCAAGGTGCTCGATTGGGGATGCGGGTCACAGAACAGGCAGGATGTTGGGCATGTCCAATATTGAGTCCGGCGGCGCCCCGCTCGCCGCGAACCCGCTGACCCAGGCCGTCCTGGAGATCGACGACTACGCGTCCGGCCTGGGCTGGGACCAGCCCGCCCGGCTCTTCGCGCTGGTCGACACGGACCGGCTGCGTGTACAGGAGCCGGGGCTGGCCGACGAACTCGGCCTCGCCGAGCAGACGGCGGGCGCGCTGACCCCGATCGAGCAGGACGAGCTGCCGGCCGGCACGCCGCTCGACGAGTTCCTGGCCACGATCGCGTGGCCCGAGGTGGTCAGCGGCTGCGCGCTGACCGTGGAGCGGCTGATGCTGCCGCCGTCCGCCGAGCAGGCCATCCCCGACGGCCTGGACGAGGACGCGCTGGGCGCGTGGGTCGCCGCGCATCCCGAGCGCCAGGAGGTGCGCATGACGGTGGCCGTGCTGCGCGACGGCGCCCGGGAGTCCGCCGTGCGGCTGCGCTCCAAGGACTCGCCGACCGAGGTGCTGACCGGCGCCACCCTGGTGCCGGGGCTGGCCGAGGCGCTGTCGGCGACGTTCGAGGAGTGACCGGGCGGGGGAAGCCCGCACCGGCCCCGGCCCGCCGCGTCTCAGTTCGCCGAGCAGCTCGGCAGGTCGGCGGTCTTCCCCGCGCGGATGTCCTTGAGGGCGTCCATGGCGTCGTCGATGGTCTTGACCTTGACCAGAGTGAGGCCGCTCGGGGTGTCCTGGGCGGCCTCGGCGCAGTTGTCGGCCGGGGTGAGGAAGTACTCGGCGCCCTTGTCGCGTGCCCCGATGGTCTTCATGTCTATGCCCCCGATGGGGCCGACCTTGCCGTCGTCGTCGATGGTGCCGGTACCCGCGACGAACTTGCCGCCGGTGAGGTCCCCTGGGGTGAGCTTGTCGACGATGCCGAGGGCGAACATCAGGCCGGCACTCGGTCCGCCGACGTCGGCCAGCTTGATGTCGATCTTGAACGGGAGCGTGTGCCCCACGCCGGCCTGGATGCCGACGATCGCGCGCCGCTTGCCGTCGTCGTCGGACGTGCCCGTCGTGATGGTGACGTCCCGGGCGGCGTCGCCCTTGGCGCCCTTGGGGACGACGGTGAAGACCACCTTCTGTCCCGGCTGGTGCTTGGTGACCAGCGTGGCGACGTCGCCCGCCGCCTTGACCGGGGTGCCGTCCACCGCCTTGATCACGTCACCGGCGTGCAGCTTGCCCTCCGAGGGGGCGCCCTTCACCACGGTGGAGACGATCACCTGGGAACCGACCGGTATCCCCAGCTCCTTCAGGGCGGCGACCTTGGCGCTGTCCTGGGACTGGGTGAACTCCTCGGCGTTCTCCTGGTCCGCCTGCTCGGCCGTCTGCCCCTGCGGGTAGAGCGTGTCGTGCTCGACGACCTTCTGGTCGTGCGACAGCCAGCCGGCCACCGCCTCGACCAGGTTCATGGAGTAGTCCGCGCTGGTCACCCGCACCGTGGTCATGTTCAGGTGCCCGGTGGCGGGATAGGTCTTGTGCCCGGAGATCTGCAGCACCGGGGCGCCGTCGTGCTCGCCCAGCGTGTTGACGGTCGGCCCCGGCGACATCTCCGCGTACGGGACGCGCATCAGCAGCGCAATACAGAGCAGTGCTATGAGCGTCAGGGTCGACGCGAGCAGCGTCGCGGTGCGGCGTGGCATGGAACGACAGTACGGTACGTGACCGGCAGGCGCCCTGCGGGCCCTCAGACCCTGCCCGACTCGGAGCGCTGCATGGCCTCACGGAACCGCTCGTACCCGGCGAGCGAGGCGCCGTCCCCCGTCGAGCGCGTACGCGCCGCCCAGCTTCCCCAGACGGCGGCGGCGACAGCAGCCAACACCGGAATGAGCAACCATGCGAGCGCCGCCACTGAGGCCTCCCGTATGCGCAAGAGGATCGCGCAGTCGATCAAGAAACTATGAGCAGACTAATCGTTTGCTGCTATAACGTTCCGAGCGGGTCCGGGGTTACGCAACCGCAGGTAGACCGTCCGATGGACGATGAACGCCAGTACACCAGTTCGAACGTGTCGGCGGGCCTCCTCCGCGGCAGCGCCCCCGGCCCTTTCGCTCCCGGCGCTCAGTGCGCGCAGGAACCCACCCACTCCTCGGTACCGTCGGCGAACTCCTGGTGCTTCCAGATCGGCACCTCGCGCTTGAGGTCGTCGATCAGCCGCCGGCACGCCGCGAAGGCCTCCGCCCGGTGCGGGCAGGAGACGGCGACGACGACCGCAAGGTCCCCGACGCGCAGGTCGCCGACCCGGTGGACGGCGGCCAGGGCGCGGACGGGGAAGTCGGCCGCCACCTTCTCCGCGACGCGCCGCAGCTCGGCCTCGGCCCCGGGGTGGGCGGAGTAGCCCAGGGCCGTGACCTCGGCGCCCGACGGTCCGTCGTGGTCGCGCACCGTGCCGACGAACAGGGCGGTGCCCCCGGCGGAGGCGTGCCCCACCGCACGGAAGACCTCGTCCACGGACAGCTCGGTGTCGCGGACGGCGATGAGCCGGATGGGTTCCTCGTGCGTCTCTGCCATGGGACTCATGCTCCCTCATCTCCCACTATGCGGAAACTGTTTTCCACCGCACTCTTTCTCACTGCCCGGGGTCCGCGCCGGCCGTACGCCGCGCTGCCCCGGGGCGGGTACGGCCCTCACACCCCCCGGCGCTTGCGTGCCCGGCGCACCATGGCGGCGGTGCCGACCAGTGCGACCGTGGCGCCGGCCGCGCCCAGGGTTGCGGCGTCCTTGCGGCCCAGCCGCCGTCCGACGACGGAGTTGCGGCCCGCGACCTCCTCCAGGAGAACGGCGAGCACCTCCTCGTTCGTCCACTGCGGCCGCCAGCCCGACTCGTGCAGCCTGCTGCCGCTGACGACCCAGGGGTGCATCGTGTACGCCAGGTCGCCGGCGGGCGACGGGGTGAGGCCGAGCCGGTGCAGCCGGGAGGCGGCGCCCAGCGCTATGGCCGGCGGCAGCTCCATGCGCCGGATCCCGGAGAGCTCCTCGACCTCCTCCTGCTCCAGCCAGCCGTCGCAGCCCACCGTCATCTCGCCGTCGACCTTCTCCAGCGCCGCGTGCTCCAGCGCCGTCACCAGGTCGTCGACGTGGCAGAACTGCCAGCACGGCCGGCTGCCCGCGACCACCAGCAGCCGAGGCGACTCGAAGTACCGGGTCAGCGCGGTGTCCGTGCCGCCCACGAGGACCGCCGGGCGCACCACCGTCACGTGGAGTCCGGGGTGGGCACGCGGCGCACGCCGGCCCAGCCGCTCGATCTCCAGCAGGTCGCCCACGAAGGACGCCTCCGCGGTGGCGCGCAGCGGCGCGTCCTCCGCGAGGGGGACGTCGTTGTCCGGCTGCGCGCCGTAGACCATCGCCGAGGTGCACAGCACGACCCGCCGCACTCCCGCCGCGGCCGCGGCGGTGAGCACGGTCTGCGTGCCGCGCACATTGAAGGCGCTGCGCGCCTTGGGGTCGGACTCCAGGTCGAGGTCGAGCGCGAGATGGACCACGACGTCCACACCGCGCAGCCGCTCGGCGATCGCCGGGTCCCGCACGTCCAGCACGCGCCATTGCGCGCCGGGCACGTCGCCGCGCCGCTCGTCGATCGCCACGACCTTCTTGACCTGGTCGGACTCGGACAGCCGCAGCGCCAGCCGCAGCCCGACGCCGGAGGCGGCGCCGGTCACGGCGACCACCGGGCCGGCGGCGGCCCTGCCGCCGCTCCGCTCTGGGCGAACGGTCGGTTCTGGGGAACTCACCAGGTGTCTCCCACGGTTGTTTCCGGTACGAGGTGCGCGGTCCGCAACCACGGTCCGTACGCAGCCATCCTGCCTGACGCGTGTCTAGGCTGGAGGGACAGCCCACAACACACAGAGCCGAGGAAACCGTGAGCGACATCCCATTCGGATTCGGAGTCCCTCCCGAGGAGCCCGAGGACGGGAACGGGGACGACAGCAAGAAGCCGAGCGGCTCCGGTGGCGGCTCCCAGGGTCCGGCCAATCCCTTCGGGTTCGGCGGCGGCAACCCCTTCGGCGCGGGTGGTGAGAACCCCTTCGCCGCGATGTTCGGCTCACTCAACCCCAATGACCTGGGCGCCGCGTTCCAGCAGCTGGGGCAGATGCTCTCCTACGAGGGCGGCCCGGTGAACTGGGAGATGGCCAAGGACATCGCCCGGCAGACCGTCGCCCAGGGCGCCTCCGGCGGTGCGAAGGACCCGAGCGTCGGCCCTGCCGACCGCGCGAAGGTCGAGGAGGCGCTGCGCCTGGCCGACCTGTGGCTGGACGGCGTGACGTCCATGCCGTCCGGGGCCGGCTCGGCGGTGGCGTGGAGCCGCGCGGAGTGGGTCGAGACGACCCTGCCCGTGTGGAAGGAACTCGTCGACCCGGTCGCCGAGCGCGTCGGCAACGCCATGGGCAATGTGCTCCCCGAGGAGATGCAGGCCGTGGCCGGCCCGCTGCTCGGCATGATGCGCTCCATGGGCGGCGCCATGTTCGGCACGCAGATCGGGCAGGCGCTGGGCACGCTGGCGGGTGAGGTGGTGGGCTCGACCGACATCGGCCTGCCGCTCGGCCCGGCGGGCAAGGCCGCGCTGATCCCGACCAACATCGCGGCGTTCGGCGAGGGCCTGGGCGTGCCGCAGGACGAGGTCCGGCTCTACCTGGCGCTGCGCGAAGCGGCCCACCAGCGGCTCTTCGCTCACGTCCCGTGGCTGCGGGCGCACCTGTTCGGCGCGGTCGAGGGCTATGCCCGGGGCATCAAGGTCGACACCGCCAAGCTGGAGGACGCGGTCGGCCAGCTCGACCCGTCCAACCCCGAGGCGCTGCAGGACGCGCTGCAGCAGGGCATGTTCCAGCCCGAGGACACCCCGCAGCAGAAGGCCGCGCTCGCCCGCCTGGAGACGGCGCTCGCCCTCGTCGAGGGCTGGGTCGACGCGGTGGTGCACGCCGCCGCGGCACCGCACCTGCCGTCCGCAGGAGCGCTGCGCGAGACCCTGCGGCGGCGCCGGGCCTCCGGCGGTCCCGCCGAGCAGACCTTCGCCACCTTGATCGGGCTGGAGCTGCGGCCGCGCCGGCTGCGCGACGCCGCCCGGCTGTGGGCGTCGCTGACCGACGCGCGCGGCGTCGACGGCCGCGACGGGCTGTGGGCGCACCCCGACATGCTGCCGACGGCCGCCGACCTCGACGACCCCGACGGCTTCGTCCACCACGAGCAGCTGGACTTCGCGGAACTCGACAAGATGCTCGGCGAGGCCGCCCGCGGCAAGGACGCCGGCGGCGCCGGGACCGCCGCCAGCCCGGAGAGCCCGGAGAGCCCGGAGAGTCCGGAGAGTCCGGAGAGTCCGGAGAAGCCCGAGAGCAAGGACGACGACGAGAAGTGAGCCTGCACGACGACGCCGTGCGCGTCCTCAAAGAGTGGGACGCGCCCGACACCGCCCAGGACCACCTGCGGCTGGACTACCTCTCGCACCTCGACGCGCACCCCGACGGCATGTGGAAGTCGTGCTCCGCCGGGCACGTCACGGGCAGCACGCTCGTGGTGGACCCGCAGGGCGGCCGGGTGCTGCTGACCCTGCACAAGAAGCTCAAAATGTGGCTGCAGATGGGCGGCCACTGCGAGCCGCAGGACGCCTCGCTGGCGCAGGCCGCGCTGCGCGAGGGCGTCGAGGAGTCCGGCATCGCCGGGCTGACGCTGCTGCGCCCCGAGCCGGTCAACCTCGACCGCCATCTCACGCCCTGCGCCTGGCACCTGGACGTGCAGTACGCGGCGGTGGCCCCGCCGGGCGCCGTCGAGGAGATCAGCGACGAGTCGCTGGACCTCAAGTGGTACGCCTACGACGAGATCGCCGAGGTCGCCGACGGGTCGGTACGGACGCTGCTGGCCCGCACCCGCGCGCTGATGTGAGCCGGCGCGCGGGCCGGGCCCGGGGCGGCGTCAGCGGTTGGTGAAGATGTTGCCCTGGTTCTGGCCGTGCGCGCCGTGCTGGCCGAAGCCGTACTGGGCGGCCATTCCCTGGCCGAGCTGGGCGTTCTGCGGCGGCATCAGCTCGCTGGGCTGCACCAGCACGTAGCCCTGGCCCAGGAAGTTGAGTTCCCAGCCCTCACCGGTGTTGCCGCGCCGCCGCCAGACGCCGGAGGAGCTGGTCTGCGCCTGCATCTGCACGCGCAGCGAGGACGACCAGGCGACCACCGCGTCGGAGTCGGCGGAGACGTACTTGTCCGGGGTGACCTGCATCAGCAGCGGGCGGCCGGAGGTCATGAGCGCGACCTTGCCGTGGCCGGAGATGTTGAGGTTGTAGGCGCCACTGCCCGAGATGCCGAACTGGCTGTCCACCGAGATGACTTCCCAGTGCAGCCCCGAGTCGAGCGCCAGCACATAGGCGCCGTCCACCGTCAGCCCGTCGTGGTCCACGTCCACGACGTGGATGTGCTGGGCGAGGTTGGCGAGGTAGACGGTGCCCTGCCCGGAGCAGCGCATGAGCTCCAGGCCCTCGCCGGTGCGGTAGCGGGCGCTGCGCTGGGCGTGGCTCTGGTACTCGCCGTCGAACTCGATCAGGCCCTGGTAGGCGACCATGGCGCCCTTGCGGGCCAGGCAGTCGCTCCTGCCGTCGAGCTTGACCCGCAGCAGGTACGGGTTCTGCAGGGCGTACTGGTCCTCGGTCTGTACCTCGGTGTAGCCGAAAAGCGGGCTCTGCATGATGGATCGCTCCCCCTCAGCCCCGGACTCGGAGGCGGTCGGTGCTGTCTTCGCTGGGCTGTACGACGACGAAGCCCTGGCCGGAGAAGCCGATCTGGAAGGCCTCGCCGCTGCCCCGCCCGATCAGGGAGGAGGCCTTGAAGCTGCGCTTGGACTTGGTCTTGAGCCCGCTCGACCAGGCGACGAGCGCGTCCGGGTCGACGTAGGTCTCGTCCTCGCCGCGGCCGCAGTCGACGACGACCGGGGTGCCGCGCGAGGTGATGGCCACCCAGCCGGTGCCGGAGACGCCGACGTTGAACAGTCCCTGGCCGGCGAACTTGGCCAGTCCCTTGACCCGCTCCACGCCCCACTGCAGATGCGCGTCGAAAGCGAGCAGATTGGTGCCGTTGACCGACAGGGACTCGTTGGCGAGGTACAGGCAGACGACGTCGGCGCCGTAGTCGGCGAGGTACAGCAGCCCGTCGCCGGTGCACTTCATCAAAGGCGCGCCCTCCCCGGTCAGCCACTGCGACGCCATCTGGCGCACCGCGGGCGGGTTGGGCTCGTACTGCACGAAGCCCTCGTAGGCGACCATCGATCCGGTGCGCGCGAAGAGGTCCTGGCCGCTTTGCATGGCGACCTTCAGCATGCTGTTGCCGTGGGTCTCCATACGGGCGGTGACCGGTGCCGGGGAGTACCCGGAAATCAGAGTCTGGTCCATGGCGGGCTCCCTCAGACCTCGTACGGCTGGACGACGATGAAGTTGCCGGGGGCGCCGCGGAACTGGAGGTTCACGGTCTCCCCGCTGTGTCCCGGATAGGCGTTCCGGCGCAGCCGCACCTGGCTGGAGAGCACCACCTGCGACGCGGCGGACCAGGCGACGATGGCGTTGCTGTCGGCGTAGGTGGTGGGCGTGACCGGCAGCACCACGGGGGTGCCGTGGGTCTTGACGATCACGGTGCCGGTGCCCTGGAACTGCATCGTGAACAGCGCGCCACCGGGGATGCCGTGGCCCTCGATGCGGCGCACCTCGTGCTGGAGGGACTCGTCGAAGGCGAGGACGTGCTCCGCGGAGACGCAGATCGCGTCGCCCTGGAGCTCGATCGGGTGCAGATAGGAGGCGTCCTCGGCGAAGAACACCTGTCCGCGGCCGGTGCAGCGCATCAGCTGCATCTCCTGGCCGGTCATGTTGCCGACGATGCGGCCGGCGAAACCGGCGCCCTTGTAGCCGAACTCGACCTTGCCCTGGTACAGCACCATGCTGCCCTGGCGGGCGAGCACCGGCTGGCCGCCGGCCTGGGAGAGGTCGACGCGGACGAGCTTGGAGTTCTGCTGCGTCCAGCGCTGGCCGGTCGGGACCTCGCGGTACTTCTGCATGGCGGCGGCGAGGCCGGCGCCGGGAGTCTGCGGGACCTGCGGCGCGCCCGGGGCCTGACCGTACGGCGCGGGGGCCGCGGGCGGCTGGCCGAACGGGGCCTGCGGCGGCTGGCCGTAGGGGGCCTGCCCGAAGGCCGGCTGGCCGGGGGGCTGCCCGAACGGGGGCTGGCCCGGCACCTGGCCGGGGGGACCAGGGTGCCCGGGAGGCGCCTGCGGGGGCGGGACCTGTCCGAAGGGCGGCTGCCCGGGTGCCTGCGGCGGGGCCTGGGGCGGCGGGGTGGTCATCGGCGCCACCATGGTGGGCGCCGCGTGGACGGGGGGCATGCCCGGGGCCGGGGCGGGTGCCTGGGGCGGCGCGCCGAAGGCCGGCGCGGGCTGCGGGGCCGGGGGTGCGGGAGCGGGTGCCGGGGGCGCCGCGAAGCCGGGCGCGGGCCCGGCCGGCGGGGCGAAGCCCGGCGCCGCGGCGGGCTGCGGCGGCACGGCGGCCTGCTGCTCCTCGGCGACCTCGCCGCCGAAGTTCTTCAGCAGGGCGTCCAGTCCCCCGTCGAAGCCCTGGCCGACCGCGGCGAAGCGCCAGACGTCCTTGAGGTAGATGTCCGCGAGCATGACCGCGCGCTCGGTGCTGAACTCCGCGCCGCTGAAGGCGTAGCGCGCCACTTCGTCGCCGCCCGCGACGATCCTGATGTAGCCGGGGCCGACCTGGGACATCTGCCCGGAGCCGTCGAGGGTCGCGGTGAAGCTGAGCCGGTGGATCCGCTCCGGGACGCGGTCCAGCGTGACCCGGAAGGACTCGGTGTCGCCGGCCTGCGCGCCGAGCTGCTGAATCGACTCCTCGGGTGACTTGGGCTGGTTGTAGAAGATGAAATAGCGGTCGTCCGAGAGCTGTTCCGCGGCGTCGAGACCGAAGCAGCTGATGTCGAACGTCAGGCCGGGTCCGCTGATCTGCACGCCGACGTACAGATCCGTCCCCGCTGTGAGATCACTGATCTTGGCCTTGTGGCCGCGCTGGAATTCCCTGGCCATTGCGAACGACCGCCCCCCATCCGTACGTACGTGCCTCTGCGTTGCGTCAGGCTATCCGCTGACTCCGACGGCGGGCCATTCCCCGGCTATTCCTCGCGCGCCGTCGGCGGGTGCGGGAGGCGGGCCGCCGCGACGACCCCTTCCAGGTATCCCCGCGCGCGTTCCGTGCGCGGATAGGACTCCAGCACCTTCCAGAAGTCGGGCCCGTGGCCCGGCACCAGGAGGTGCGCGAGCTCATGGAGGAGAACGTAGTCGATGACGTACTCGGGCATGCCCTGAAGCCGGTGCGACAGGCGGATGCTGCCCTCGGCCGGCGTGCACGAGCCCCACCGGGAGTTCTGGTTGGTGACCCAGCGCACGATGCGCGGGGCGGCACGGCCGCCGAGGTACTGGGCGGACAGCTGGGCGGCCCGGGCGGCGAGCTGCTCGTCGCCGAGCATCTTGCGGCTCTCCTGGGCGGCGAGCTTGTCGAGCATGACCGTCACCCAGCGCTTCTCCTCGGCGGCGGACATCCGCGCCGGAATGAGGACCACGGTGACGTCGCCCTCGCGGTACGCCGAGACGGTGCGGCGTCGACGGGCACTCCGGCGCACTTCCACCGCGCTGGTCCGGGAGGCGCGCGAGGGCTGGCTGGAAAGACTGTGGGAGGGGTCGGCGGACACGGCACGACGTTACCCGCCCGGAGTCCGTCAAGTCCCACCCCGGGGTGTGCTCACCTGAAAAAAGACGCGCGTTCCCGAGCAACCGGACGACATCACGATGGCATCCCGCTCGCAGCGCCGGGATTTCCCGATCAAATGATCATTGCCGCCGCCTGTGGATAACTTTCGCGGCCGGTTCGCGGATTCCGGGCATGCTGGTCGCCACGGATTCACCGGGATCTCCCTTCGGGGGTCCCCGTCCACGGGGGTGGCGATGCGTCCCATGCTCAAACCCGCCATGCGCCGCAGCTGGCGCAGCCGGGAAAGCCTGCAATTCGGGGTCGACCCGGCCCACGCCGTCGTGCTGGACTCGGTGGACGGCGCCGCGTCCGCCTTCCTGGACCTGCTCGACGGCACACGGGGGATCGGCCCGCTGGCCCGGGAGGCGGAGTCACTGGGGCTGGAGCCCCGCCAGGCCCGGCGGCTGCTCGGGCTGCTCGCCGAAGGCGGCGTACTGGACGACGCGTCCTCGCACGCCGAGCTGTCGGAGGCGATGAGTCACCGCTCGGCCGCTCTGGACCGGCTCCGGCCCGACCTGGCGGCGCTCTCCGTCGTCCACACCGATCCCGGCGGAGCGGCCGCCCGGATACAGGAGCGGCGCGGCACCCGGGTGCGTGTGATGGGGGCGGGGCGCGTCGGGGGCACGATCGCGGCGGTGCTCTCGGCGGCGGGGGTGGGCCGGGTCGACGTGCACGACGACGGCCGGGTCGAGCCGTGGGACACCGCCCCGGGCGGCATCCCGGCGGACCACATCGGGGAGCGCCGGGACGCGGCGGCGCGCGGTCTGGTCCGGCGGGCCGCGCCCGATCCGCGGGCCGGCGCGGTCGGCAGACGGGGGCCGGCCGCCCGCCCTGAACCGCGGCTCTCCCTCGTCGTGATCGCGCCGAGGGACGGGCTGGCGGCCTACGCGCCCGACCCGCGCGAGGCCGAGCCGCTGCTCGCCGCCGGTATCCCTCATCTGTACGCCGGGGTGCTGGAGGGCATGGGGGTCGTCGGCCCGCTGGTGGTACCGGGGAGCACCGGGTGCGCCGGCTGCCTGGGGCTGCGGATGGCCGACGCGGACGCGGCCTGGCCCCGGGTGCTGGCGCAGCTGCGGTCCGGCCGTGGCGGGGTGCCGGCCTGCGATGTGGCACTGGCCACGACGGTCGCGGGCCTGGCGGCGGCCCATGCCCTGGCGTTCGTCGACGGTGGAAGGCCGCCGAGCTGCGGGGCGCGCTGGGAACTGGGGCTCGCCCGGCTGACCACCGAGGTGCGCCCGGTCCCCGCGGACCGCAGGTGCGGATGTGGTGCGACCCGGGAACTGGGTGCCGCGGTTCGGGAAGGGCGGGGGACAATGACGGGGTGACCGACCGGAAAGTGGGGGCGCATGTCTGATCTTCCGCGTAAAGCGGTGACCCGAACCGCCAAGTTGGCCGCGCTCCCCCTGGGATTCGCGGGCCGGGCGACACTGGGGCTGGGCAAGCGACTCGGGGGCCGCCCCGCGGACGAGGTCGCGATCGAGCTCCAGCAGCGGACCGCCGAGCAGCTTTTCAAGGTTCTCGGAGAGCTCAAGGGCGGGGCCATGAAATTCGGGCAGGCACTGTCCGTCTTCGAGGCCGCGCTGCCCGAGGAGGTGGCCGGCCCCTACCGGGCGGCGCTCACCAAACTGCAGGACGCGGCGCCGCCGATGCCTGCCCGCACCGTGCACGGGGTGCTGGCGGAGCGACTGGGCGAGGACTGGCGCGAGCTGTTCGCGGAGTTCGAGGACCAGCCCGCGGCCGCCGCCTCGATCGGGCAGGTGCACCGCGCCGTGTGGCACGACGGCCGCAAGGTCGCGGTGAAGGTGCAGTACCCCGGCGCGGGCGACGCCCTGCTGTCGGACCTGAACCAACTGGGCCGGGTGGCAAGGCTGTTCGGCCCGCTGATCCCCGGTATGGACATCAAGCCGCTGATCACGGAACTGCGCGACCGGATCTCGGAGGAACTCGACTACGAGTTGGAGGCCCAGGCCCAGCACGCGCACGCGGCGGAGTTCGCCGGCGATCCGGACGTGTTCGTGCCGGACGTGGTGCACCGCACCGAACGGGTTCTGGTCACCGAGTGGATGGACGGGGTCCCGCTGGCGGAGGTGATCTCCCGGGGCAGCCAGGAGATGCGCGACCGCGCGGGGCAGCTGCTGGCGCGCTTCCTCTTCGCCGGCCCCGCCCGTACGGGCCTGCTGCACGCCGACCCGCACCCGGGCAACTTCCGGTTGCTGGTGGACGACGGCCCGGCGGCCGGCTGGCGGCTGGGCGTGCTGGACTTCGGCACCGTCGACCGGCTTCCGGAGGGCCTCCCGGTGCCGATAGGGACGGCCCTGCGGATGGCGCTGGCGGACGACGCCGAGTCGGTGCACGCGATGCTCCGCCAGGAGGGCTTCGTCAGGCCGACCATCGACCTCGATCCGGACGCCGTGCTGGACTATCTGCGGCCGATCATCGAGCCCGCGGCGGAGGAGGAGTTCGCCTTCGCCCGCGACTGGATGCGCGCGCAGGCCGCACGGATCGCCGACCCGCGCTCGCCCGCCCACCAGTTGGGCAAGCAGCTCAACCTGCCGCCCTCGTACCTGCTGATCCACCGGGTGACCCTGAGCACCATCGGGGTGCTGTGCCAGCTGTCGGCGACCGTGCGGCTGCGGGACGAGTTGCTCGAGTGGCTGCCCGGGTTCGCCGGGGAGGGGGAGGCACCCCTGCCCGAGGTCGAGGACGCCTCGGCCTAGGTGCGTGCCCTGTCGTCAGGGCGCTACCACCAGGCGGAATCCAGCCGCCCCTCGATACTGCGGATGTTGCTGCGCGCGCAGTCGTCGCAGAAGTACACGCGACCGCCGTTCTCCACCGAGCAGGTCCAGGTGAGGGGGAGCTCGTGGGCGACCGCGCCGCAGCGGGCGCACGTCGTCGTCGTGGGAGCAGTCCCGACCCGATCGACTTGAGTCTTCTGGTCCACTTCCCGACGATATCGCGGGGCCGGTCGAAATCGACCGGCCCCGCGGTTGTGTGTCGTTACGGATGTGTGACCGCTGTGCTACCGCTGCTGCATCACGGCCATCGCGAGCGCGCGGCGGGCGCGCAGCGAGGCACGTTCGGCACGGCGCTGCAGCCGGCGGGCGGTGAGCACGCGCAGCGCCATGCGTTCGTGCTCGGCCTCGTAGAGGCGCTCTTGCATATGGGCACGGGCCAGGGCTTCTGGCATGAGTTGCATTTCGAGGTTCCTGTTCTGGCGCGCGGTCGGCGCGCCGGCGGAAGGTGCGGGGCGTTCGTTGGTGGACGGACTCATCGGGGCCTGTTTCATCGGGTCGTGCGTGAGGGGTCGATCGATCGTTCCGACGGCTGGACGCTTCATGCCATGACCGCGTTCTTGCGCGGGCGACCACGCGGCCGCTTGCGGGGCACCACGACACCCTGGACGAACAGCTCGCCACCCCAGACACCCCAGGGCTCGCGGCGGTCCTTCGCGCCGGCGAGGCAGGCCTCACGGACCGGGCAGGTCTGGCACAGCGACTTGGCGTACTCGACGTCGGCCGGGGACTCTGCGAAGAAGACCTCCGGGTCGAAGGTCCGGCACGGGACGGGTACGCCGAGGCGCTCGATCTCGTCGTCGAGCTCGGTGAGGGGGATCAAGGTGACCTCCGGGTCAGGCGGGCGAACTGGGGTGGGTACGGACGGTGCGTGCGAGGTGATGTGCACGTTCGCTTCGTTCCTCGTCTGTTTGTCGTGGGTGGGAAAACAGAAGGGCCGCGGATCCCGGTCTGGGATTCCGCGGCCCTGAAGGCGCCGGCCTGATCGTCTGTCAGGCTGGATCACTCCAGGGTTCGAGCCCGCGGAAGGCCCACTTCGGGTGCTGCTGCGTCTTCGGGTTTCCGGCACCATTGGTCGCCGCAAAGGCATAGGCCTTGGCCTGTGCCATTACCGCTTCCGCCGGCGCCTGAGTCGGTCGCTCGCCCGCGCGCTCCCGCAGGGAGAGAGCGGGAGTGCCCAGGGCGGACACACGACCGGACAGGCTGCTGGACAGACCGGTGCCGAGGAGCGAGGCACCGAGCGGGCAGGCGGCGACGACCGTGCGATCGGTCGTGGTGTCGATGTAAGTGATCACTGGTCTCGCCTCCTCTCGGCGTCTCGTGGGGCTGGTCTGGACACGTCTTGCGGGGTTAGTACATCACGGATTCCACCGCTCCGGGAAGGTCCTCCACGAAGCCGCGTCGTCCGCGCTCACGCAGGCTATGGGGATTTCCTCGGGGCGCGCAAACTATTTTTCGGGGTCTTCTGCAACAGGTTCATCACCTGTCCCGGAGCCCGTGCACAGGGCGAGAACCTCGGCGCCGAACTTGTCCAGTTTGCGGGCCCCGACTCCGGAGATAACCGACAATTCGGCCTCCGTGGAGGGCCTTACCTCCGCGATGGCGAGCAGCGTCTTGTCGGTGAAGACGCAGTAGGCGGGCTGACCGAGCGCCTTGGCCTGCTCGACCCGCCACTCGCGCAGCCGCTCGTACAGCGCCTCGTCCATGTCGGAGGGGCAGTCCTCACAGCGCATCAGCTTGATCTCGCCGGCGTCGGAGAGCGTGCGCCCGCAGACCCGGCAGTGCACCGGCCCGCGTCGCCGCCGGCCGCCCGCGCCGCGTTCCACGCCGCCGCCGGCCGCCGGGCGGCCGCCCGCCCGTCCCCGGGCGGTCGTGCCCGGCCGCAGCCCGTCCAGGAAGCGCGAGGGCCGCCGGCCGCCGCGGCCGCCCGGCGAGCGGGACAGCGCCCAGGACAGCCCCAGGTGGAAGCGGGCACGGGTGACGCCGACGTAGAGCAGCCGGCGCTCCTCCTCCACCTGCTCGTCGGTCTTGGCGTAGGTGATCGGCATCGTGCCCTCGGTCAGGCCGACCAGGAACACCGCGTCCCACTCCAGGCCCTTGGCCGCGTGCAGCGAGGCCAGCGTGACGCCCTCCACGGTGGGAGCGTGCTGGGCGCCGGCCCGCTCGTCGAGTTCGGCGACGAAGTCCGCGAGGCCGGCGCCCTCGCGGGCGCGGGCGAAGTCCTCGGCGAGCCGCACGAGCGCCGCCAGCGACTCCCACCGGTCGCGGACCGCGCCGGAGCCCGCCGGGGGCTCGGGGGACCAGCCGCGGGTGCTCAGCACCGCCCTGACGTGAGAGGGCAGGTCCGCGTCCTCCAGGGGATCACTGGCCCGGGCCGCGCCGCGCAGCAGCATCCCCGCCTCGCGGACCTCCGGCCGCTCGAAGAAGCGCTCGGCGCCGCGCAGCTGGTAGGGCACCCCGGCGTCGGCGAGGGCCTGTTCGTAGACCTCGGACTGCGCGTTGACCCGGTAGAGCACGGCGATCTCGCTGGGCCGCACTCCGTCGTCGATCAGCTCCCGGATCCGCCGCGCGGCGCCCTCCGCCTCGGCCGGCTCGTCCGCGTACTCGGTGTAGGACGGCTCGGGGCCGGCCTCGCGCTGCGAGACCAGCTCCAGCCGGTGCTGGGCGGCCTGGCCGCGGGCCTGCGACAGCAGTCCGTTGGCCAGATGCACGACCTGCGGGGTGGAGCGGTAGTCGCGGACCAGCTTGACCACGGTGGCGTCGGGGTGCCGGGTGCGGAAGCCGAGCAGGAACTCGGGGGTGGCGCCGGTGAAGGAGTAGATGGTCTGCGAGGCGTCCCCGACCACGCAGACGCTGTCCCGGCCGCCGAGCCACAGGTCGAGCAGCCGCTGCTGCAGCGGGCTGACGTCCTGGTACTCGTCGACGACGAAGTGCTGGTACTGGGAGCGGACGGCCTCGGCGACGTCCGCACGGTCCTCCAGGACGCCGACCGTGAGCAGCAGCACGTCCTCGAAGTCGATGACCCCGCGGTCACGCTTGAGCTGCTCGTACGTGGTGTAGATCCGGGCGATCTCCGCGGCGTCGCGCGGCACCTCGCGGGCGGACTTGGCGGCGGCGGCCGGGTAGTCCTCCGGGACGGTCTGGGTGACCTTGGCCCACTCGATCTCGCCGGTGACGTCGCGCAGCTCGTTGCGGTCCAGCCGGATGCGGGAGCGTGCGCCGGCCTCGGCGACCAGCTGGATCTTGCGCTCGGCCAGCCGCGGCATCTCGCCCCCGATCGCGCGCGGCCAGAAGTACTGGAGCTGCCGCAGCGCCGCGGAGTGGAAGGTGCGCGCCTGCACGCCGCCCGCGCCCAGCTGCCGCAGCCGCCCGCGCATCTCACCGGCCGCCCGGGCGGTGAACGTGACCGCGAGGACGCTGGCGGGCTGCAGTATCCCGGCCCGCACCCCGTACGCGATCCGGTGCGTGATCGCGCGGGTCTTGCCCGTACCGGCGCCGGCCAGCACGCACACCGGGCCGTGCAGCGCGGTGGCGACCGCGCGCTGCTCGGGATCGAGCCCGGCGAGCACGGCGTCCGCGGAGTCCGGGACGGCGGAGAACTCCGGGAAGAGCGGGGAGTGGGTTGGAGCAGTCACCCCGCCATGCTGCCAGGTCCCGGGAGACACCCGGGAAAGTTATCCACAGCTGAGGTCCGATAGTCCCACCGGATGCGAATGCAAGGAATGCGCGACCCTGGGGTTGGCGTTCCCAGGAGGCTATCTTCACCGAGACCCCCAGCCCCTGAGGAGCGAACACCGATGTCCGGAACTGTGACGATGTACAGCACCACGTGGTGCGGCTACTGCCGCCGCCTGAAGGGCCAGCTCGACCGCGAGGGCATCCCCTTCAAGGAGATCAACATCGAGCAGGACCCGGAGTCGGCGAAGTTCGTCGAGACCGTGAACGGCGGGAACCAGCTGGTCCCGACGCTGCTGGTCACCCCGGAGAGCGGCGCCGAGCCGATCCCGCTGAGCAACCCGAGCCTCGCCCAGGTCAAGCAGGCCCTGGCGAGCTGAGGCCCCCGGGCCCGGTCGCGCGGTACCCCCGCGGCCGGGCCCGTCCGCTCAGCTCATCCGGCCGCGCCCACCACTGCGGCCACCACCCCGATCACGCCGGGGATCACTGCCGTACCGGCAACGGCTTGCCGTACCAGCGCTCCACGAGCCGGGCCGCGATGGAGATGCCGTGCGGCGGCAGCACCTCGCCGGTCTCCATCGCCTTGGCCAGCTCCTCGCGGGAGAACCAGCGCGCCTCGTGCAGTTCCTCGCCGTCCACCGTGATCTCCGACGACGAGGCCCAGGCCATGAAGCCCAGCATCAGGCTGGAGGGGAACGGCCACGGCTGGCTGGCGACGTACGACACACCGGCCACCGTCACCCCGGCCTCCTCCGCGACCTCGCGGACGACGGCCTGCTCCAGGGACTCCCCCGGCTCCACGAAGCCCGCCAGGGTCGAGAACCGGCCCTCCGGCCAGTGCACCTGGCGGCCGAGCAGCGCGCGGTCCTGGTCGTCGGTGACCAGCATGATCACCGCGGGGTCGGTGCGCGGATAGTGCTCGGCGCCGCAGGCCGGGCAGCGGCGGATGTGGCCGGCCGCGGCGACCACCGTGCGCTCGCCGCAGCGGGAGCAGAAGCGGTGCATCCGCTGCCAGTTCTCCAGCGCCACCGCGTGCACCATCAGCCCGGCGTCACGGTCGGAGAGCAGCGCGCCCACCTCGCGCAGTCCGGCCGGGCGGGCGACGTCGTCCATCCGGCCGGGGAGGCTGTCCTTCTGGAGCGCGAAGTAGCGCACGCCGTCCTCGTCGATGCCGAGGAAGTAGCGGTGCACCTCGCTCTCCGGGGCCTCGAAGGACGGCATCATGACCAGCTCGGTCCCGCCGTCCGGGGTGTCCTCGACCAGCACCTGGCCACCCGACACCACGAAGACCCGGGTCGTGGGGTGACTCCAGGCGGCCGCCAGCCACGCCTCGTCGAGGCGGTGCAGGGCGGCACGGTCGATGCCCGACCAACGGGCCAGGGGCGGGAGGGCCGCCGGTTCGGACACCGGGCCGGAGTTCTTCCCGGTGCCAGCATCGCCGGACGTACCAGGCATATCGGACAAAGCTGCTGTCAACTCCCCGTAGCGCGCGGATTCTTGCGGATGCTCACAGAGTCGCGAACTCGCTCCACAGGTACGCGGAGGTCTCCACGCCCTTCAGAAGCAGGTCGAGCTCGACCTTCTCGTTCACTGAATGCCAACCGTCGGACGGCACGGAAATTCCCAGGAAGAGAACGGGGGCACCGAGCACGTCCTGCAGGTCGGCCGCCGGTCCGGAACCACCCTCACGAGTGAACAGGATCTCCTTGCCGAAGGCCCGCCCCATGGCGCGCGTCAGCGCGCCCAGCGCCGGGTGGTCCAGAGGCGTCAGGCACGGGCGGGTGGCGCCCCAGAAGGTGATCTCGTGCCGGACGCCGTCCGGGACGCGCGCGGCGATCCAGTCGGCGACCAGTCGCTGCACCGTGTCGGTGTCCTGCCCGGCGACCAGCCGGAAGGACAGCTTGAGCTGGGCGGAGGCCGGCACGATCGTCTTGCCGCCGGGCCCCTGGTAGCCGCCGCCGATGCCGTTGACCTCGGCGGTCGGGCGGGCCCAGATCCGCTCCAGGGTGGAGTGGCCGGCCTCGCCGCCCGCCGCGTACGACCGGGCGGTGCGCAGCCAGCGCTTCTCGTCGAAGGGCAGCCGCGCGAACAGTTCGCGCTCCCGCCCGGTCAGCTCCACGACGCCGTCGTAGAAACCGGGGATCGCCACCCTCCCGTCCGCGTCGTGCAGTCCGGCGGCCAGCCGGGCCGCCTCGGTGGCCGGATTGGGGACGGCGCCTCCGAAGGAACCGGAGTGGATGTCCTGGTCGGGGCCGCGCAGGTCGACCTGGCAGTCGACGAGGCCGCGCATACCGGTGCAGACGGTCGGGGTGTCCTCGTCCCACATGCCGGTGTCGGAGACGATCACCGTGTCGCAGGCCAGCCGGTCGGCGTGGGCGCGCACCAGGTCGGCGAAGTGCGGCGAGCCGGCCTCCTCCTCGCCCTCGACCAGCAGCTTCAGGTGCACGGCGGGGGTGGTGCGGCCGGTGGCGGCCAGGTGGGCGCGGACACCGAGTGTGTGGAAGAACACCTGGCCCTTGTCGTCGGCGGCGCCGCGCGCGTACATCCGCCCGTCGCGGACCACGGGCTCGAAGGGGTCGCTGTCCCAGCCGTCCTCGCGGGCCGCGGGCTGCACGTCGTGGTGGCCGTAGACCAGCACCGTCGGCGCGTCCGGGTCGTCGCTGGGCCACTCGGCGAAGACCGCGGGCGCGCCCGCGGTCGGCCACACCTCGGCGACCGGGAACCCCGTCTCCCGCAGCTTCGCGGCCAGCCACCGGGCACTGCGCCCGACGTCCCCGGACCGCTCGGGATCGGCCGACACGGACGGGATGCGCAGCCACTCGGCGAGTGCGCCGAGAAAAGCCTCACGGTGGGTCGCGATGTACGTACGGACGGCGCTGTCCGGGGTGGTGCTCATGGCCTTCAGCCTATCGGGCGACGGCCCCGGAGCCCTCGTCGCCTCCGGGCTCCCCCAGCAGCAGTCGCTCCAGCGCCGCCCGGCCCGGCAGCGCGGGCGGACGGACCAGTTCGCCCGTGCGGACGTGGAGGAAGGCGGCAGTGATCCGTTCCGGCGGTACGCGGTGCTGCTCGGCCCAGGCGAGCCGGTAGACCGCGAGCTGCAGCGGGTCGGCGGAGCCCGTGCGGCCGGTCTTCCAGTCGACGATCTCGTAGCGGTCGCCGTCCCGGTAGACCGCGTCGATCCGGCCGCGGATCACCCGTCCGGCCAGGCTGAGCTGGAACGGCGCCTCGACGCGGAAGGGCGTGCGCTCGGCGTAGGGGGTGGCGAGGAAGGCCTCCTTGAGCGCGGCCAGGTCGCGCTCGTCGGCGATCTCGTCGTCGCCCTCGATGCCGGGCAGGTCCTCGGGGGCGATCAGCGGCAGTTCCTCGAACCGGGACTCCACCCAGGCGTGGAAGCGCGTGCCCCGGCGCGCGCCGGGCTGCGGCCGGCGTGGCATCGGACGGGCCAGCTCGCGGGCGAAGCCGTCGGGATCGGCGGCCAGGCGCAGCAGCTGGGACGCGGTCAGTGCGGGCGGCAGCGGCACGTCGCGCACGGCGGCGCGGGCCCGGCGCAGCTCGGCTGCGAGGGCGTCCAGGTCGCGGTCCCAGGAGGCGGCCAGCCGCGCCTCCTCCGGGAGCAGCGGCGCGCGGCCGCTGTGCTCGGGTCCGGGTCCGGGCTCGGGTCCGGTATCGAGTCCGGGTCCGAACTCGGGCCCGGGTCCGGGTCCGAACTCCGGCACGGCCTCCTGTCGGGGCACGGGCGCGGGCACCGGCCGCGGCCCGGGGACGGCGGGCCGTTCGGCGGGCCAGTCCTCCCAGTCGCCGGCCTCCTCCTCGGTCTCGTACGGTGGCTCCCCGACGTCGTACGGCGGCTCCTCGTCGTCGAAGGGCGGCTCCTCCTCCGGTGGCGGCCAGTCGGGGTCGACCGGTGCCGCGCCGGCGGGCGTCCGCCGCAGGGAGGCGCCCAGGTGGTCCAGCACACGACGGGCGGCCTCGCGGCGGCGCGCCAGGGCCTGCGGGTCCAGGGGCAGCGGCCAGGCGGGCTCGGTGCCGCGGCTGAGCGCCGGGTTGGCGGCGTCCTCCTCCGGCGGGTCGGCCCAGTGCTCGACCTCGCCGTGGCCGGCCTCGCAGTGGGTGCGCAGCGCGTCCAGGAAGGCGGAGGGCCCGAAGGGGCGCTTCTGCGTGGGACCCCACCAGTGGCCGGAGCCGAGCAGCAGGGAGCGGGGGCGGGTGAAGGTGACGTAGCCGAGCCGCAGTTCCTCCACGCGGTTGTGCTCGGCCATCGCCGTCTTGAAGGCGGCCAGACCCGCCCGCGACCACTCCTCCACGTCGGGGAGCGTGGCGGCGTCGCCGCGCAGGGCGTGCGGCAGCACCTTGGCGTTGGTGTGCCACAGCTCCCGGCCGCGCTCGCTCGGGAAGCCCTTGCGGACCAGGCCGGGGACGGCGACGACGTCCCACTCCAGGCCCTTGGACTTGTGGGCGGTGAGCACCTTGACCGTGTTCTCGCCGCCGGGCAGCGAGCTGTCCAGGCCCTTCTCGTACTGCGCCGCGGTGCGCAGGAAGGCGAGGAAGGCCTGCAGGGTCGCCTCGCCGTCCAGGGACGCGAAGCCGGCGGCGACGTCCAGGAAGGCGTGCAGCGTCTCGCGGCGCCGGGCGGCCAGGGCGTGCGGGGACGCGGAGAGCTCGACCTCCAGGCCGGTGACCGCCAGCACCCGGTGCAGCACATCCATCAGCGGGTCGGCCAGGGCGCGGCGCAGTTCCCGTATCTCGGTGGCCAGCCGCGCGAAGCGCACCCGCGCCTCGGGCGAGAAGGGCAGGCGGTCCTCGGGCTCGCCGTCGACGAAGGTCTCCAAGGCGTCGGCCAGCGAGATCACCTCGGCCGGGTCGACGCCCTCCACGGCGGCCGCCAGCCGGTCGGCGATCTCGCCGCGGCCCGGCACCAGCAGCCGCGCCCGCCTTCCCAGCAGCGCCAGGTCCCGGGCGCCGATGCGCCAGCGCGGCCCGGTCAGGAGCCGTACGAGGGCGGCGTTGGCGGTCGGGTCCTGCAGCACCTCGCAGACCGCGACCAGGTCGGCGACCTCCGGGAGGTCGAGCAGCCCCGACAGGCCGACGACCTCCACGGGCACGTCGCGGGCGACGAGCGCGGCATGGATGTCGGCGAAGTGTCCGGCCGCCCGGCACAGCACCGCGATCTCGCCCGGGGCGGTGCCCGTGCGGACCAGGTGGGCGATGGAGTCGGCGATCCAGTCGATCTCCTCCTCCTGCGTCGGCAGCAGCGCGCAGCGCACGACACCGTCCCGCTCGGCACCGGGGGCGGGCCGCAGGGCCTCGACGCCTTCGTGGCGTTCGCGCAGCTCGGTGGCGAGCTCATTGGCGAGGTCCAGCAGGCGGCCACCACTGCGCCGGTTCTCCGACAGCGACTGGCGGCGGGCCAGGGTGCCGTCGGCGTGCGCGAAGTGGCGGGGGAAGTCGTCGAGGTTGGCGACCGACGCCCCGCGCCAGCCGTAGATGGCTTGGCAGGGGTCGCCGACGGCGGTGACCGGGTGGCCGGTGCCGTCGCCGAACAGGCCGGAGAGCAGCAGGCCCTGCGCGACGGAGGTGTCCTGGTACTCGTCGAGCAGCACCACCGCGTACTGCTCGCGCAGAATGCGGCCGACCTCCGGCCGGGTGCGGGCGAGAGTCGCCGACAGCGCCATCTGGTCGCCGAAGTCGAGCAGGTCGCGCCTCTTCTTCTCGGCGCGGTAGGCGGCCGCGAGGCCGGTGAGGTCGGTACGGGCGCGGGCGGTCTCGGGAAGCCGGCGCAGGTCGGCGTTGGTGAGCCGGACCCCGTCGAGCTCGGCGAGCCACGCGCGGTCGTGCGCGAGAAGCCGCTCGGGCGGCACCAGGTGCTCCGCGAGCTCGCCCTCCAGCGCCAGCAGATCGCTGACCAGTCCCGGGATGCCCTTGGTGAGCGCGGGGAAGGGACCGGGCGCGGCGCGCAGCACCTTGGCGGCCAGCTGGTAGCGCGTCGCGTCGGCGAGCAGCCGCGCGGAGGGCTCCAGCCCGATGCGCAGCCCGTGCTCCTTCAGCAACTGCCCGGCGAAGGCGTGGTACGTGGAGATCTGCGGCTCGCCGGGGGCGTGGTCGGGGTCGCCCGGGTCCGGGTCGGTGACGCCGGCCCGGACCAGCGCCTTGCGCACACGTTCGGACAGCTCCCCCGCCGCCTTGTTGGTGAACGTCAGCCCCAGCACCTGCTCCGGCGCGACCTGCCCGGTACCGACCAGCCACACCACGCGGGCCGCCATGACCGTCGTCTTCCCCGACCCGGCGCCGGCCACGATCACCTGCGGCGCGAGCGGCGCGGTGATGCACGCCAGCTGCTCCGGGGTGAACGGGATGCCCAGCAGCTCCTTGAGCTGGTCGGGGCCGCTGATACGGGACGACACAAAGGGGAGGCTATCGGGCGCCACCGACAGCGGGCGGAGCCGCCGGGACTCCCGGCCGCCCTCCCTTTCGGTTCCGCCCTGGTGATGCAGAACACCACGTCCTACGCCACCACCATGGAGCGCATCCCGGTACGCGAGCCGGACCGGAACACCAGTGCCGTGCTCGCGCGGGTGCAGCACGGCGAAATCCTGGAAGTGACCGTGAGCGGAACCCCTGTGGCCCGCCTCGTGCCCATCACGGGCAGCCAGTCCCTGCTGGACCGCATGGTCGCCGAAGGGCGCGCCGCCGCACCCGCGGCCTCGGGTCCGATCCCGCTGCCTCCCGCGCTCGGCGATCCGGGAATCGACACGGCGGCCGCACTCGTCTCGATGCGCGACGAGGAGCGTTGGTGATCCACCTCGACTCGACGGCGATCGTCAAGATGGTCCGCCGGGAGCTGGGCACCGGGGAATCGGTCGGCTGGCTGAACAACCGCCCCGACGAACCCCTGGTGTCGTCGTCGCTCGTCGAGGTGGAGGTACCGCGCGCCCTACGTCGATCCGCCCCGCATGCACTCGCCGGCGTCCCCGGTCTGATCACCAGGCTCTACCGGTTCGAGATCGACGCGACGGTCCGTGCCACGGCCTCCGCCTCTGACGATCCGCTGCTCAGGTCACGTGATTCCGTCCATCTCGCGACGGCGCAACTCCTCGCCGGCCAGGCGGGCGCGGATCCGCTCGTGTTCGTCACCTACACCAGCGCCTGCTGGAGGCCGCCCAGGTCATCGGGCTGACAACCGAGGCACCGGGCGGCTGACCGCCTTTGGTCGCGTCGCCCCCGGCCTCAATCCACCACCTGCCGCCCCTCCGGGCGGGCGCTGCAGGCCGCCTTGAAGGCGCAGTTGTCGCAGTGCTGGCCGCTGGAGGGGGTGAAGCGCTCGTCCAGGACGCGGGCGGCGGCGTCGGCGAGCAGACCCTCGGCCCAGTCCCCGGACAGCGGCTCCTGGGACTGGACGGTGGGCTGCTGGTCCCCGCCGTCCCTGCGGGCGGCGCCGAGGCGCAGCTGCACGAGTTCGGCGCCGCCCGGGGCGGGCCGGGTGTCGTGGAAGAGCCCGTCGACCGCGCCCTCGCGCACGGCGAGCTGGTAGACGGCGAGCTGCGCGTGGTGCTCCACCTCGGCGGCGGTGGGCTTGCTCCTGCCGGTCTTGAAGTCGACGACGTAGGCATTGCCCTCGGCGTCCGTCTCGACCCGGTCCATGCTGCCGCGGATACGGACGGAGACCTCGCCGGTCTCCAGCGTGACGTCGAAGCCGTGCTCGGAGGCGACGGGGAGCCGGCCGCGCTCCATGACGTGCCAGTGCAGGAAGCGTTCCAGGGCGGCGCGGGCGTTCTCCTTCTCCTGCTGCGACTTCCAGGGCGCGTCGAAGGCGAGGGCGTTCCAGACCGAGTCCAGCCGCTCCATCAGGACGTCCAGGTCGGCCGGGGTGCGGCCGGAGGCCACCTCGTCGGCGAGGACGTGCAGGACGTTGCCGAAGCCCTGGGCGGCGGTGGCCGGGGGCTCGGCCTTCACCTCGCGGCCGAGGAACCACTGCAGGGCGCAGGTGTTGGCCAGCTGGTCCAGGGCGCTGCCCGACAGCGCCACCGGCTGGTCGCGGTCGCGCAGCGGGACCTCGGAGCGGGTCTGCTCGTACAGCCCCCACCAGCGCTCCGGATGAGCGGAGGGCACCAGGGGCTGGCCCGCGTCCTCCAGGGCGGCCAGCCGGGCCAGGCGCTCGGCGGCGGCCTCGCGCAGCGCCGGCGAGGCGGCCGGGTCCACGGTGGTGGCGCGCAGTTCGGCAACGAGCGGGGCGACGGCCAGGGGGCGCCGGGCGCGGTGGGTGACGTCCACCGGTTCGACGCCGAGCTCGCGCAGGAAGCGGGAGGGCTG
This sequence comes from Streptomyces sp. NPDC088354, assembly GCF_044753585.1. NCBI lineage: Bacteria > Bacillati > Actinomycetota > Actinomycetes > Kitasatosporales > Streptomycetaceae > Streptomyces > Streptomyces sp. NPDC088354. The sequence goes on from NZ_JBIVNJ010000019.1 coordinate 53,409, forward strand.
ATCACCGTCGTCGGCGGCGGCCTTCACGGCGGTGACCACGAGGCGGTCGCGGGCCCGGGTCGCGGCGACATAGAACAGCCGGCGCTCCTCGGTGAGCAGCGCCCCGGGTGTCAGCGGCTCGGCCAGGCCGTCCCGCCCGATGCGGTCGGCCTCCAGCAGGGAGCCGCGGCGGCGCAGGTCGGGCCAGAGCCCCTCCTGGACGCCCGCGACGACCACGAGCGGCCATTCCAGGCCCTTGGAGCGGTGTGCCGTCATCAGCCGTACGGCGTCCGGGCGGACGGCGCGGCGGGTCAGCACGTCGGCGGCGATGTCCTGGGCGGCCAGTTCCTCCAGGAAGTTCAGCGCGCCACGACCGCCGGTGCGCTCCTCGGCCCGCGCCGCGGTGTCGAACAGCGCGCAGACCGCGTCCAGGTCGCGGTCGGCGTTGCGGCCGGCCGCGCCGCCGCGCAGGGCGGCGCGTTCCAGCCGCCCCGGCCAGGGGGTGCCGTCCCAGAGCGCCCACAGGGCGTCCTCGGCGGTGCCGCCGTCCGCCAGCAGCTCGCGCGCGGCCCGCAGCAGCCCGCCCAGGCGCTGGGCGCCGCGCGCGTACGAGGGGTCGTGCGCGACGAGGCGCTCGGGCTCGGCGAGCGCCTCGGTGATCAGCTCGTCCGAGGGCCTGGGCACGGCCACACCGGCGGCCCGTTCCTCCTCGCGCAGGGCGCGGCCCAGGCGCCGCAGGTCGGCGGCGTCCATGCCGCCCAGCGGGGAGCCCAGCAGGGTCAGGGCGTCCTCCACGTCCAGCCGCGGCGGCTCGGACACGGCCGCCTGCGCGCACACGCTCAGGGCGAGCAGGAGCGGCGCCACGGCGGGCTCGTCGCGCAGCGGCAGGTCGTCGCCGTCGATGTCGACGGGGACGCCCGCGGAGGTGAGCGCCCGGCGCAGCGCGGGCAGCGAGCGGGAACCGGCGCGGACCAGGACGGCCATGTCCGACCAGCGCAGGCCGTCCTCCAGATGGGCGCGGCGCAGGACGTCGGCGATGCCGTCGAGCTCGGCGCCGGGCGTCGGGTAGGTGCGGACGGCCAGGGCGCCGCCGTCGCGGACCGGCGCCAGTTCGCGGTGGGCGCGGACGGCGGCGGCCGGCAGCCGGGTCAGCGGCATACGGGCGGTGAGCAGCCGGGTGGCGGCGAGCAGCCGCGCGCCGGAGCGCCGGGCGACGCCGAGGACGCGTACGTCGGCGGGGCGGCCGTCGCGGTGCCGGAAGGCGTCGGGGAAGCCGAGGATGCCGTTCACGTCGGCGCCGCGGAAGGCGTAGATGGACTGGTCCGGGTCGCCGAACGCCACCAGGGTCCGGCCGCCGCCGGCCAGCGCGTGCAGCAGCCGCACCTGGGCGGGGTCGGTGTCCTGGTACTCGTCCACGTACACGGCCTCGTAGGCCTCGGCGAGGTGCCGGGCGACCTCGGGCCGCCCGGCCAGGAGCACGGCGCGGTGCACGAGCTCGGCGTAGTCGATGACGCCCTGCAGGTCGAGGACGTCCAGGTACTCGGCGAGGAACCCGGCGGCCGCGGTCCAGTCCGGGCGGCCGGTGCGGCCCGCGAAGGCCGCCAGGGAGCGCGGCCCGAGGCCCAGTTCCCGGGTGCGGGCGAGCACGGCGCGGACCTCGTCGGCGAAGCCGCGCGTGGTCAGCGCGGCCCGCAGCTCGTCGGGCCAGCGCACGCGGCCCCGTCCGGCGCGCTCCAGGTCGGGCTCGCCGGCCAGCAGCTCGCGCACGGCGAGGTCCTGCTCGGGGCCGGACAGCAGGCGCAGGGGGTCGGCGAACAGCTCGGGGTCCTGGTGGGCCCGGACCAGGGCGTAGCAGAACGAGTGGAAGGTGGTCGCCGCCGGGGCCGCCGCGCTCCCCTGGCCTCCGGCACGGGGGACGCCGCCCATCCGGGCGGCCATGCGGTCGCGCAGCTCGCCGGCCGCCTTGCGGCCGAAGGTGAGCACGAGGACGCGCCCGGGGTCGGTGCCGCGCCGCACCCGTTCGGCGACGGACTCCACCAGGGTGGTCGTCTTGCCGGTGCCCGGTCCGGCGAGGACCAGCAGCGGTCCGCCCGTGTGCTCAACCACCGCGCGCTGCGAGGCGTCCAGTTCAGGGGGCGTCACCGGTTGCGGCGGGGTCCGTAGCAGTCGGTAGCCGCCCACGGGCCCGGCCGTCCCCCCGGAGCGCCGCGCGGCGGCGTCCGTCTGCCGAGTGAAGGAGGAGGTCACGTGGTTCGCCGGTTCCGTGTGCGTTCATGTGCTGTTGGTGTGCCGGGCCGGGAACGGCCGGGTGCCGACGCTACGCCACCGGCCGGCGGCGCCGTCGCGCGTCCCGCCCTTCCGGTACCGATGCGGGAGCCGCTTCCCGCCGCCCGCCGTACTCCTCACGGACGGCCGACCGCATCTTCGGCGCCCGGATGGCGGAAGCTGGAGGGTGTGAGGGTGCGCTGTTCAGTCCGTACCGCCGGGGCCGTCCGGGGCCGCCGTCCCGTCCCAGCGGGCCCTGCGCATGTCGAGACGGGGTATGTGCCCCTTCGCGGCCTGCGGGGCCGGACGCAGCGGGGTGCCCTCCTCGCGGTAGTGGGCCAGGGCGTCCAGCTCGTGGCCGGGCAGCAGGCCGCCGTCCGAGCGCACCACGCGCCACCACGGCACGGCGCCCCCGTACAGCGCCATCACGCGGCCGACCTGCCGGGGGCCGCCCTCCCCCAGCCACTCGGCCACGTCGCCGTAGGTCATGACCCTGCCCGCCGGAATGCCCTCGGCGGCCTCCAGCACACGCTCCGCGTAGGCGGGCAGCTCCGGGGGGCCGTCTGCCGTCTCCTCCTCGCTCATGCGTCACATCGTGCCCGAGGGCACCGACAGTCGCGGGACACGGGAGCGCGCGCGGGGGCGCTCATGGCGGCGAATTGCCCCCTCCTGCGCCCATGCGCGGGCGGCTCGTGCCACCATCATCCGGGCGGTGACTGGTGATACGAGATCAAAAAGAGACAGACGACAAGCACGACGTGAGCGGGAACGAAGCCGCTGGCGCGGTCGGCGCTGCCTCTGACGCGCCTCTGACCAGCGAAAACACCGCCCCGGTGACACCGGCGACCACCGAGGTCGCGGCCGTCGTACCGCGCGTGGCGGCCACCGCGGGTACCGCCGGTACTCCGGCCGACGCGCGGACGACCGAACCGGTCGCCGTCGCGGCCGACGCCCCGCACGACCGGGACCGGCACGAGGAGACGCCCTCAACGGGCCCTGCCCAGCCCGCAGGTGACGGACCGGCCCGCCCCCCGGAGCCGTCCGGAACCGGCAGCGCGCGGGGCGGGACACCGAAGGCCACCGGGAACGAGGCGAAGGTCACATCCTCCGCGGGCCCCACCGGCCCCGGAGACGCCGGAGACGCCGGAGACAGCACCCCCGCGGACGCGGACGACGGCGCCGGCACCGCCGACGACGAGAGCTGCCCGCACACCGACCCGGTGGCCAGGGACGAACCCCTGCTGCCCGCGCGCGTGCACCGGCCCGTCGACCTCATGAGCTTCCTGTTCGGCGTTCTCGGCATCGCGCTGGTGCTGGGCATCGCCGGCTTCGCCCACGCGACGACCTCCGGCGTGGAGCAGGACATCGCCCAGGGCGCCACGCACGCGCCCGAGCCGCTGATCACTGTCGCCGGACTGCTGGCGACCGTGGCGGTGCTCATCGTGCCCGTCGCGTTCGCCGTGGAGCGGCTGATCAAGCGGGACGGGCTGCGCATCGCGGACGGCGTGCTGGCGGCCGTCCTGGCGCACGGCGTGTCCCTCGCCACCGATCTGTGGGTCTCGGACGCGGCACCGGCCGCGATCCGGGACGCGCTGACCCGGGACGCGCCCGGCGGCGGTCTGACCGACCCCGTCCACGGCTACCTCGCGCCGGTCATCGCGTACATGACCGCCGTCGGGATGGCGCGCCGCCCCCGGTGGCGGGTGGCGCTGTGGTCGGTGCTCTTCCTGGACTCCTTCGCCGTGCTCATGGGCGGCTACACCACACCGTTCTCGATCTTCGTCACCGTGCTGATCGGCTGGACGGTGGCCTACGGCACGCTCTACGGCGTCGGCTCGCCCAATGTGCGTCCGACCGGCCAGAACCTGCTGGCGGGCCTGCGCCGGGTCGGCTTCGCGCCGCTGACGGCGGTCCGGGCGGAGGACGAGTTCCCGGACTCCCCGGAGTCCGAGCGGGGCCGCCGCTACCTGGTGACGCTGGAGGACGGCCCGCTGCTGGACGTCACGGTCGTGGACCGCGAGCAGCAGGCGCACGGGTTCTTCTACCGCATGTGGCGCCGGCTCCAGCTGCGCGGCATCACCCAGCGCCGCAGCCTGCAGTCGCTGCGCCAGGCGCTGGAGCAGGAGGCGCTGCTCGCCTACGCCGCCATCGCCGCCGGTGCGAACGCCCCCCGGCTGATCGCCACCTCCGAGCTCGGCCCGGACGCGGTGATGCTGGTCTACGAGCACATGGGCGGCCGCTCGCTGGACGTGCTGTCCGACCGGGAGATCACCGACGAACTCCTGCACGGCGCCTGGGAGCAGGTGAAGGCGCTGCAGTCGCGGCGCATCGCGCACCGCAGGCTGGTCGGCGAGTCGCTGCAGGTGGATCGTTCCGGCACGGTCTTCGTGACCGACCTGCGCGGCGGGGAGATCGCGGCCGGCGACATCGTGCTCCGCATGGACGTCGCGCAACTGCTCACCACCTTGGCGCTGCGCGTCGGCCCCGGGCGCTCGGTGGCCTCCGCCGTGGCCGTCCTGGGCCCGGACGCGGTCGCGAACTCGCTGCCCCTGCTGCAGCCCATCGCGCTCAGCCGCACCACCCGCGCCACGCTCAAGCAGCTCGCCCGGGAGCGGGCGCAGCGCGAGCGGGAGGCCGTGCTCGCGGCCTCCAAGGCGCGGCGGGTGGCCGGCGGGGAGCCCGCGAACGAGGCCAAGGAGACCAAGGCGGCGCGGCGGGCCGAGAAGAAGGCCCTGGAGGACGCGCTGGAGGGGGCCCGTGAGGAGGACCTGCTCACCCGTATCCGCCACCAGGTGCTGCTGATCCGCCCGCAGGCCCCGGTGGAGCCGGTGCGGCTGGAGCGGGTGCGGCCGCGCACCTTGGTGAGCATCATCGCCGGCGCCTTCGCCGCGTACTTCCTGCTCTCCCAGATCAGCAGCATCGACCCGGCGACCCTGCTGGCCGAGGCGAACTGGGGCTGGATCATCGTCGCGGTGCTCGCCTCCGCGGCGAGCTACGTCGCGGCGGCCATGGCGCTGTCCGGCTTCGTGCCGGAGAAGCTGTCGTTCCTGCGGACGACGCTGGCCCAGATCGCGGGCTCCTTCGTGAAGCTGGTCGCCCCCGCCGCCATCGGCGGCGTGGCGCTCAACACCCGGTACCTCCAGAAGTCCGGGGTGCGCCCGGGCCTGGCGGTGGCGAGCGTCGGCGCCTCGCAGTTGGTGGGCCTCGGCTCGCACATCACCCTGCTGATGGTCTTCGGCTACATGACCGGCACCGAGAAGACGCCGTCCTTGTCGCCGTCCCGGACGGTGATGGCCGGCGTGCTGACCGTCGGCGTGCTCTTCCTGATCGTCACCGCGGTCCCGTCCCTGCGGCGCTTCGCGTCGACGCGCATCAGGGCGCTGTTCGCCGGCGTGGTGCCGCGCATGCTGGACGTGCTCCAGCAGCCGCTGAAGCTCACGACGGGCATCGGCGGCACCCTGCTGCTGACGCTCTTCTTCGTGCTGTGCCTGGACGCCAGCGTCCGCACCTTCCACGGCGAGGTGAACTTCGCGGCGGTCGCCGTGATCTTCCTGGCCGGCAACGCGCTCGGGTCTGCCGCGCCGACCCCCGGCGGTCTCGGGGCGGTCGAGGGCGCGCTGATCGCGGGCCTGACGACCATCGGGCGGCTGGACTCGGCGACGGCGACCTCGGCCGTCCTGCTGTTCCGCGTGCTGACCTTCTGGCTGCCGGTGCTGCCCGGCTGGCTGGCGTTCACCCAGCTCACCAGACGGCAGGCGTTGTGAATCCGGCCCACTGACAGCAGATGTCAGTGGGCCGCCCCTACCGTCCCGCCATGGACACCTCGCAGATCGTCGAACTGCGCCAGTACACGCTGCACCCGGGCGGGCTCGGCATCCTCGTCCCGCTCTTCGAGCGGGAGTTCGTCACCGGCCAGGAGGCCGCCGGCATTCGCGTCGGCGGCCGTTTCCGCGACCTGGACGAACCGGACCGCTTCGTATGGATGCGCGCCTTCCCGGACATGGCGGCCAGGACCCGCTCCCTGCGGGCGTTCTACGACGGCCCGGTCTGGCTGGCGCACCGCGCCGAGGCCAACGCCACCATGATCGACTCGGACGACGTCCTGCTGCTGCGCGGCCCCGGCTACCGTGTGCCGGACGACGCGGGGCTGGTGGTCGCGACGATCTGCCATCCCGCGGATCCGGCCCGCTTCACGGCCCCGCCGTCCGCCCGCGCGGTGCACCGCACCGAGCACGCGATGAACGGCTTCCCCGCGCTGCCGGTGCGGACCGGCGAGGACGTCGTCGTGTGGTTCTCCGCCCACCCCGACGCCGACGCCCACCGGGCGGCCCGGCGGCCCGCGGGGAGCGGCGGCGGCCTGCTGCGCCCGCCCCGGGAACTGCGGCTGGTACCGGTGCGCGGTCCGCTGGGCTGACCGCCCCGTGGCCGCGCCCCGGCCCGGCGGCACACGGGCACCGCGTCCGAACCACCGCCCGCGCGCCGATCCTCACCGGCCGAGGATGTCGGTCAGGTCGTAGCCGACCGGTTCCTCCAGCTGCGCGTACGTGCAGTCGGCCGGGTCGCGGTCCGGACGCCAGCGGCGGAACGGGGCGGTGTGCCGGAAGCGGTCGCCCTGCATGTGGTCGTACGCGACCTCCAGGACGCGTTCGGGGCGCAGCGGGACCCAGGAGAGGTCCTTGCCGGCGCTCCAGCGGCTCTGGGCGCCGGGCATCCGGCCGCCGGGAGCGGCGTCCGCCCATTCGGCCCACGGATGCCCCTCGACGCCCTCCATGCGCAGCGGCTCCAGCTCCGCCACCAGTTCCTCGCGGCGGCGCATCGGGAAGGACGCGCTGACGCCGACGTGCTGGAGCCGGCCCGCGGCGTCGTAGAGGCCGAGCAGCAGGGAGCCGACGACGGGGCCGGTCTTGTGCCAGCGGAAGCCGGCCAGGACGCAATCCGCGGTGCGCTCGTGCTTGACCTTGATCATCACGCGCTCGTCCGGCCGGTAGCCGACGTCCGGCGGCTTGGCGACGACCCCGTCCAGGCCGGCGCCCTCGAACTGCTCGAACCACTGCCGGGCCAGGTCGATGTCGGTCGTGGCGGGCGCCACGTGGACCGGCGGCCGGACCGGGCCGAGCGCGTCCACCAGCGCCTGGCGGCGCCAGCTCTGCGGGTCCGCCATCAGGGAGCGGTCGCCGAGCGCGAGCAGGTCGAAGGCGACGAGGGAGGCCGGGGTGCGCCCGGCGAGCTGCCGCACCCGGGAGTCGGCGGGGTGGATGCGCTCCAGCAGCGCGTCGAAGTCCAGCCGGCCGTCCCGGGCGATGACGATCTCGCCGTCCACGACGCAGCGCGGCGGCAGCTCGGCACGGACCGCCTCGACGACCTCGGGGAAGTAGCGGGTCAGGGGCTTGCCGGTACGGCTGCCGATCTCCACGTCGCCGCCGTCGCGGAAGACGATGGCGCGGAAGCCGTCCCACTTCCCCTCGTAGAGCATGCCGGGCGGGATCGCGGGAGCCGACTTGGCGAGCATCGGCTTCACGGGCGGCATCACCGGGAGGTCCATGCCGCGATTGTCCGCCCGACAGGCGGGGCACGCCCGTCGGGCCTACCGTGTGCGCATGGGAGAGGCGGTGGCGGCATGGGCGAGGCTGTCGAGCTGACCGTCGGCGAGCGGACGGTCCGGCTCTCGAACCCGGGCAAGGTGTACTTCCCCGAGTCCGGATTCACCAAGCTGGACGTGGCCCGCTACTACCTCACCGTCGGTGACGGCATCTTGCGCGCGCTGCGCGACCGGCCGACGACGATGGAGCGCTACCCCGACGGGATCGGCGGCGAGTCGTTCTTCCAGAAGCGCGCCCCCAAGAACACCCCGGACTGGATCCCCACCGGCCGCATCCGCTTCCCCTCCGGCCGGTACGCGGACGAGATCTGCCCCACCGAGGTCGCCGGTGTCGTGTGGGCCGCCAACCTGGGCTGCCTCACCTTCCACCCCTGGCCGGTCCGCCGCGGGGACCTCGACCACCCCGACGAGCTGCGCATCGACCTCGACCCGCAGCCCGGCACGGACTTCGCCGACGCGGTCCGGGTGGCCCGCGAGCTGCGCGGGCTGCTGGAGGAACTGGGTCTGCGCGGCTGGCCCAAGACCTCCGGCGGGCGCGGGGTGCACGTCTTCGTGCCGATCGTGCCGGAGTGGACGTTCACCGGCGTGCGGCGGGCGGCCATCGCCATCGCGCGGGAGATGGAGCGGCGGATGCCGGAGCAGGTGACCAGCGCGTGGTGGAAGGAGGAGCGCGGCGAGAAGATCTTCGTCGACTACAACCAGACCGCCCGCGACCGCACCATCGCCTCCGCCTACTCCGTCCGGCCCCGGCCGGGCGCCCCGGTCTCCGCGCCGCTGCGCTGGGACGAGCTGCCCGATGCCCACCCCGGCGACTTCGACCTGGCCAGCATGCCGGTGCGGTACGCCGAGGAGGGCGACGTCCACGCGGACATGGAGGGGCAGGCCTTCCGGCTGGACGCCGTGCTGGAACTGGCCGAGCGCGACGAACGCGACCACGGCCTCGGGGACCTGCCGTACCCGCCGGACCACCCGAAGATGCCGGGCGAGCCGCTGCGCGTGCAGCCGAGCCGGGCCCGCCACAAGCCGGCCGACGCCGCGTCCGACGCACCCGAGGCCTGACGCCCTCTTCCCGGCACAGGGGGCACTGACGCATCATCAGGTAGCTGCTCGTGCACGCCCGCGGGCGGACGACCCGGCCCGACCGGCAGGTCGTGCGTCCGGCCGGGTACGGAGTCACCGATCATGCCGCGCGTTGCGCCGGGGACGGCCGGGTCGGCTGCGGCATCTTTGAGCTCGGCAGCATCGGCCGCCACACCCCCAGCGGTTCCACCGGCAAGGAGGCCCTGTGACCACGGTGCGCACGACCACCCGTGACCCCGAACTGCTGTGCCGCCGACTCGACCTCTGGCTGAACGCCAAGCACCCCGGCGCCCGCTGCCGGAACGTGCGGGTGCCCGTCGCCGTAGGCCCGTCGAGCGAGACCGTCCTGTTCGACCTCGCCGTCCCGCACCCGGCCGGCACCGCCCGGCAGCGGATCCGGCCCTGCGTGCTGCGGCTGGCGGCGGACCCGGAGGCGTCCGCGGTCCTCCCGCCGTCCGACATCGCCGCCGAGTACCGCGCCGTCCAGACCGTCGCCGCGCGCACGCGGGTCCCGGTCCCCGAACTGCTGTGGCTGGAGACCGACCCGGAGCCCCTGGGCGCGCCGTTCTTCGTCATGGAGCGGGTGGCCGGGCGGGTGCCGCCGGACGTCATGCCCTACACCTACGGTTCCAACTGGCTCTTCGACGCCACCGAGGAGGAACGGGCGCGGCTGGAGCGCGCCACGGTGGGCGTGCTCGCCGAGATCCACTCGGTGCCGGCGGAGGGCGGGCTGCGGGAGCACGTCGACGCGCAACGCGCCCGCTACGCCCGGGTCGTCGAGGGGCGGGCCCCCTCCCCCGTGATCGAGCGGGCCTTCGCCCGGCTGGAGGACGTCTGGCCTGCCGATCCCGGTCCCTCCGTGCTGAGCTGGGGCGACGCCCGGGTCGGCGCCATCGTCTACGACGCCGACTTCGCGCCCGTCGCCGTGCTGGACTGGCAGATGAGCGGCGCCGGGCCGCGCGAACTGGACCTGGCCTGGCTGGTGCACCGGCACCGCCACTTCCAGGAGCTGGCGACCGCCTCCGGCTTCCCGGGCATGCCCGTCTTCCTGGACCGCGACCGGGTCGCCGGGATCTACGCGGAACTGACCGGGCACACCCCTCGCGACCCGGACTTCCACACCCTGTACGCGGCTCTGCGGCACGCCGTGGTGATGCTGGACGAGGGCTACCGGCAGGTGCGTTTTGGGGAGCGGGAGATGCCGGACGACCCGGACGACCTCATCCTGCACCGCGGATCGCTGGAGGCCATGGCCGAGGGCTGCTGACGCGGGCGTGCGCCGCGGCGGGACCGGGACCGGGACCGGCAGCCACTCGTCTGCCGCCCCCGCCGGCCGTCGCGGCGCGCGCCCCGGCCCGGCCCGGCTCGTCCTCCTCGGGGCGGACGGCATCATCAGCGACCGCCCGGACGTGATGCGCGCCCGGCGCTGGTGAATAGTGTGACGCGTCCATGAACACGTCCGGGGGGTCCTGGTGAAGCGGCATCCGATGCCGATGGTGATTCTGACGCTCGCTCTGCTGACGGGGTGCGGCGGTGCCGCAAATGGGCCGGACCGCGACGGGGCGGCCGCGCCGGAGGCCCCGCGATCGTCGAAGGCGGTCACGGCCGAGCACGTGAAGTCGGCCCTGGAGGCCCGACTGACTCCGAACGAGGCGCGGTTCGGTTCCGGCACGGGATCGCCCTGCTCGACCTCGTCGGCCCGGATGTTCGCCGCCGAGTGCGGCGACGCCGCGAAGGTCACGGGAGCCGACGCGTCGTTCGCCCTGGAACAGATCGAGGGCCGGCAGGGCTTCGCCACGCTGCGTGCGGTCGCGGTCGAACTCCGCGCCGCTGTGGCCTCCTACCAGCGGCTCGGCTGCGCCGACCACCCGGCCGCGACCGCCACCCGCCACGCCTGCCTCGCCCCCGCGGCCGTCATCGCCCAGGGCTTCCCCGACCTTCGCGACGGCGCCGACCTCGGCCTGCGGGGCGCCTAGGCGAACCGGCAGCGCGCCGGGATTCCGCGGGTGCGGACGGGCTCTGCGGACCTCGCCCGCGGTGGCCTCCCCTGGCCTTGCGGGCCCGCGCCACGACTGCCAAGATCACCGCCATGACCGCCCCGAGAGCTTCCCGGCGCGCCGCCGGTTCGCACAACGCCATCGATCTGCTGCTTTCCCTGACCTTCATCAAGCGCCGTACTCCCGCACGGGACGCCGCCGATCTGCTCCAGGGCCAGACCCTCGAACTGGTGGCTCTCAGCAGGACGCTCGGCCGCGTGGTCCTGTTGGACCTCGGCAAGGGCCGGCAGATCCAGCACCTCAAGATCGGCGCCCTGTTCGTCACCCAGGGGCGGCCGCTGGTGTGGCGGGAGCGCCGCACCAAGCAGGAGACCGTCCTCGACGGCCCGTTCACGCTCACGCGGCTCGACAAGAAGGTGCCGCTCAACGGCAGGCTGGCGTTCTACGAGCTGACCACGGCCGACGGAAGCCACGAGGTCGCGCTGCCGAAGAAGGACGCCCCACTGGTCCTGCTCGCGATCAGCCGGGATTCCCTGGAGACGCCGGCCCCCAGGTGACCCCTGCCGGAGGAGCCGGACCGGCGGCCACGACGAAGCGAGCTGCTTCAGTCGAATAGGGCAACGACTCCATTCACCCAGATCGCAAGGAACGCAGCAGCCCCCACCAGGCAGCCGACGCCGGCCAGCACGCCGCCGACCGTCCACGGCCCGGAAGGCGCCTCGCACTCCTCCTCCAGGCCGTCCCGGTAGGAGGCGGGGTCGTCCCAGTCGACGGGGTGCCCCAGTTCCTTGGCACAGGCGGTCCGCACCGCGACCAGCTGGCCCTCCGCGAAGGCGGTAGCCGCCAACGCCTCGGGGCCGCGCCAAGCGAGTGCCTTCATCCGCCACCCGGGAGACCCGTACCGCGCCTCGAAGGCGGCGGTCTCATCGGCGTTGCGGTCCTCTTCGAGGTACATCCAGCGTCCGGCCTCGGCGGCGTCGCCGTAGAGCCGGTACACCTCGGCCAAACGCCGGCGGAGCGTCAGGTCGTACGGGAAGGACGAAACAAGACCGCGCAAACGCTGGCGCGCGACGGGAACCCGGCCCGCGGCCAGGTCTGCGTCGACACGGGCAAGGGTCTCTCTTCGGGGCATGAACACATGATCCGGTATAGCGCTGATCTGCGGCGATCGGTTTTGTAGTACAGCACCCGCTCACTCTCAACGGCACCGCCTGAACCTCAATGACGAGCCCTAGGCGATCATGAAGCGATCGCGGCGCGGTAAGATTTTCCCTTCTTCATCAAGGCACACGGCGTCACTCACGCTCCGCCGGGCGCGCGGCCCGCGTCCGGCCGCGCCCCCGCTCCTGCCTCCGTCCCGCCCGGCACGGCCGTCCGCCGCCGGGTGCAGCCCTGCGAGAGGACGACTGTGCAGAACCCCCTTGAAGGCAAGCGCCGGAGTTGGGCCAAACGTGCTTTGCTCCTGGCCCTAGTCGTACTTTTCGCGATTGACACCATCGACCGCGCGCGTCACGCAAAGCCGATTGTGGGGATTTCATGGCTGTTGGTTCTGGTCCTGATGGATCTTGGCCGACGCCTCTGGCGCGAATGGCGAGACCAGTAGCCCCAGAGGGCGGGGCCGTCGTCGGGCCGTCCGAGGCCAGCCCTTGCTGACAGACGATGACAACCGACCACGGCGTCGTCGCAGTTCAGCAGCCACGGCCCTGATGCCTGCCCAGGTGGGAGGCACGGCTCATCACTTCCAGAAGAACTGATCAGGGCTACTGGCACCGAGAGCCAAGACGATCACCCGCTATCGTGCCGCCGTGGCTGAAGACTCGGTGACGATCACGCTGACTGGCGACCAGGCCCTCGTACTGTCCGACTGGCTGGAACGTATGAAGGGCTCCGCCGCCTTCGACTCCCTGGTAGGCGACCGGGCCGTTTGGTCGGCCCTACACCGGATCTCGGGCACGCTCGACAAGTCGCTCGTAACGATCTTCGCGCCCGACTACGCCGAGTGTCTCCAGGCGGCTCGACAGCGGATCGGTGGCGCAGACGAAGACTGACGGACGAGCGGTCCGTGCCACACCTCTTCCAAACTGGGGTACCAGGAGCCCAGCGCCGAAGTCAGTCGCCTAGGTCGTCCTCCGGTCCGATCGGGCGAAGGGCCGATTCGTAGTCGCCCGTGACGATCAGGTCATCGATCACCCGAACCATGGATGAGATGCCGGCATGGCTGACGATGAGTTCGTCCCAGCAGTAGAAGTACGTGCCGTCAAGGCACTCGCCCGTGTCCTTCCACCGGTCCATCAGGCGCTGGACCTCGTCGAGGGTGAATATCGTCCCGGACCACCGATTACCGTCGGGGAAGGTCAGCCACATGTCGACGTTGCAGACCTCCTCCAGGTCTTCGCCCGCCCCTGGCACGAAGCAGATCTCGTAGCCTTCGCGCTTCACCCGGTAGAACGGGCCATCCCACATGGCGCCTCCGAGAAGCCTCTGCCGCATCGACTCGTGCGGAAACTAGCGCCACAAGCAATCGCACACCAAGTCCACGCCATCAGCGGCACTCAACCAGTCCGTCGCACCGACCATGCAGGACATCCCAGTCCGTGCCCCTTCCGTGCCCGATCAGACGGGAAACCAGGGGGGAAGCACGGTGCCACTCGCGCACGAAGAAGGGGCGCCCCCGTGTCTTGGGGCACCCCTTCTGTCCAGCGCCTTCGCCGGCCTACTGCGGAGAATGTGGGGATTCGAACCCACGGTGACATCGCTGCCACGACGGTTTTCAAGACCGTGTACGGATCGACGCTCCCAAAGCGTCGAGTGCACCCACAGCGGCGTGGATATGAGCCGGGCCGCGACGCAACCGTTCTCCCGCGCACCACCAGGACAGTCGCTCTTCTGTGTCCTCCCTTGGATGCATGCCCAGGCCATGCTCGGGGCACAGAGGCCACGCCTTCCGCAGAAGCTCCATGACGGTCTCCTGCGCGGCATCGGCGACGCTCGCCAGTGCAGAGGCAAGGCTGTCCTGTGAGTTCGGGTCCAAGTGGTTGCCGTGCCACTCGCCGTTGGCCATGGCGACGTAGACATTCTCCGGCTCATCCGCGTCGCAGGACGGAAGGGCCAGCAGCTGCAGGGGTTCCAGCTGGGGAAGCGTCACCGCCAGGTCCCGGTTCAGAAGGGCGAGAGCCTGGTCCCACACTGGGTACTCGCCCGGCGAGACGCGGCGAGGCTCAGGGGGGACGAAAAGAGCACACATGAGCACCATCCTCCGCCACGTCAGGGACAACCCCAATGGCTCAACAGCGTCGCCCCCCTGCAAGGACCGCGTGCGGGGGCTGACATCAGCGGCTGACATCAACGACGCTGGACGGGTGCGTACACCCGCACCTCTGCCCGGCCGTCGCACCAATCGACGAAAGCCGCCGCAGCAGGCCCGGATCGAACTCCTGAAGCGGGTGTCGCCTGCGAGTCGAGCACCGCCTCTGGGCCGTCGCAGGGCCGTGGCAGGTAAACCAGCGCTGACCAGCGTTGACAACCGGTGAGGGCGGTCAACGCTGGTCAGCGGGCAATTCGTGTCTTGAGCCCCGGTTCAGCGAAGTGGCGGCTCAGTAGACGGGCTTCTCCGGCTCGATCGTGTTGACCCAGCCGATGACGCCGCCGCCGACGTGGACCGCGTCGGCGAAGCCCGCGGACTTCAGGACGGCGAGGACCTCGGCGGAGCGGACGCCGGTCTTGCAGTGCAGGACGATCTTCTTGTCCTGGGGGAGGTCCTGGAGGGCGTTGCCCATCAGGAACTCGTTCTTGGGGATCAGACGGGCGCCGGGGATGGAGACGATCTCGTACTCGTTCGGCTCGCGGACGTCGATGATGTCGATGTTCTCGCCGTCGTCGATCCACTCCTTGAGCTGCTTGGGAGTGATCGTCGACCCCATGGCGGCGGCCTGCGCCTCCTCGGAGACGACGCCGCAGAAGGCCTCGTAGTCGATGAGCTCGGTGACGGTCGGGTTCTCACCGCAGACCGCGCACTCGGGGTCCTTGCGGACCTTGACCTGACGGTAGTTCATCTCCAGGGCGTCGTAGATCATCAGCCGGCCGACCAGGGGCTCGCCGGTGCCGGTGAGAACCTTGATCGCCTCGGTGACCTGGATGGAGCCGATGGACGCGCACAGCACGCCGAGGACGCCGCCCTCGGCGCAGGAGGGGACCATGCCCGGCGGCGGGGGCTCCGGGTACAGGCAGCGGTAGCAGGGGCCGTGCTCGGACCAGAAGACCGAGGCCTGGCCGTCGAAGCGGTAGATGGAACCCCAGACGTACGGCTTGTTCAGCAGCACGCAGGCGTCGTTGACCAGGTAGCGGGTCGCGAAGTTGTCCGTGCCGTCGACGATCAGGTCGTACTGGCTGAAGATCTCCATCACGTTGTCGGCCTCGAGCCGCTCCTCGTGAAGGACCACGTTGACGTACGGGTTGATGCCCTTGACGCTGTCGCGGGCGGACTCCGCCTTGGAACGGCCGATGTCGGCCTGGCTGTGGATGATCTGGCGCTGCAGGTTGGACTCGTCGACCTCGTCGAACTCCACGATGCCGAGCGTGCCGACACCTGCGGCGGCGAGGTACATCAGGGCCGGCGAACCGAGCCCGCCGGCGCCGACGCAGAGCACCTTGGCGTTCTTCAGCCGCTTCTGCCCGTCCATCCCGACGTCGGGGATGATCAGGTGGCGGGAGTACCTGCGGACCTCGTCGACGGTGAGCTCGGCGGCCGGCTCGACCAGGGGTGGCAGCGACACGGGGACTCCGTTTGTCGATCGATCACTACGGGTGGTTCTACCCGTAACACTGCCACGCCCGTCTTCATTCCAAGACCGCCGTCCCGAGGGTCGAGACACCCACCGGTCACATGCTGGGCGGCGGCTGGCTCTGCAGCATCCGCGACGCCTCGGCCCAGTACCCGGGCAGCCCCTCCCAGGCCGCGTGGTCGGTGCGGTCGGTGAAGTAGACGGTGGCGGCGCCCTGCCAGCGGGCGATGCGCATGGCGTTCTCCAGGTGCGGGGCCGGCACCCCGTGCACGAGGTGGCAGAAGCGCTCGGGCGGATGGGCCGCGGTCCACTCGGGCGCCTCGGACCAGCGGTACTGCGTCCAGGGACCGGCGAACGTCACCAATTGGTCGGCGATCTCGGCGTAGCCCTCGAAGGGGTGGCTGCCGTGACCGAGGACGACATGACCGCGGCTGCCGCCCTCGACCGCGAGCAGGGCGCGCAGCGTGGTGATCAGCCGCCGGCAGTCCTGCAGCTCGGCGGGCGTGGTCGGGGCCCGGTCGACGTAGAAGCCCTCGACCCGGTACCAGTCCAGGAAGCGGTGGGCGTCGGCGACGAGCTGCCCGAACGGGCGCGCCCCGTGCCGGGCGTCCAGGTAGCCGAGGACCGGCACGGCCGCGTCCCGCAGCCGTACGGCCGCCTCGGTGTAGAGGGGGTCCACGCGGGCGCCGGGGCCACGGGAGACGTTGACGACCACCCAGTGCAGCGGCGCCTCGGGGCGGGCCAGTTCGGCCCACTCCGTGGGGGCGACCAGCGGGTGCGCGTACGCGGGGACACCGAAGCCGAGCCCGTCGCAGCGACCGATCGGCCGGCGTGTTCCGGCCGAGGTCAGACCCGACATGCCGCCTCCATCCAGACGTCGGCGAGTGACTCCTCCAGCGCGATCCTGGGCCGCCAGCCCAGCCGGTCGCGCGCGGTGCGGACGTCGGCCTGCTGCCAGGCCCCGCAGCCGTCGGGGTAGTGCGGCGGGCCGCCGCCGGCGATCTGCGGCTCCTCCACCTCGTGCAGCGCCCCGGTGTAGCCCGCGGCGGCCGCCAGGCCCGCCGCGACCTCCCGCAGCGCGATCGCCCGGCCGGTGCCGATGTTCACCGTGCCCTGCGCGGCGGACAGCGAGGCGGCGTGCACGGCGCGCGCCACGTCGCGGACGTCCACGAAGTCGCGCTGCACGCCCAGGCCGGTGAGCTTGAGCTCGCCGTCGCCGGACTGCATCGCCCGGCGCAGTGCCTCCGCGAGGCGGCCGATGGGCGAGGCGGCCGGCGTGCCGGGGCCGACGGGGGTGAACACCCGCAGCACCACCGCGTCCAGGCCGGACCCCAGCACCAGTTCCGACGCGGCGAGCTTGCTGACCCCGTACGGGCCGCCCGGCCGCGGCACCGCGTCCTCGGCGGTGGAACTGCCGGCGGGCGAGGGCCCGTACTCCGCCGCGCACCCGACCTGCACCAGCCGCGCCGAGGTGGCGCTGCGGCGCATGGCCTCGCAGACCGTCGCCACCGCGATCGTGTTGTGCCGGGTCAGTTCGCGCGCGCCGCCCCGGATCGCCCCCGCGCAGTTGACGACGACGCCGGGGTGCACCGCGTCCATGAACCGGGCGAGCGCCCCCGGACTCCCCGACGACAGGTCGAACCTGACGTCCGCGTCGTCGCTGCGGCCCAGCGCGGTGAGCTGCACGGCGGGGTCGGCCAGCAGCCGTTCCGCCACATGACGGCCGACGAATCCGTCGGCCCCGAGCAGGAGGACTCTCATCGCGCGCGCCTCCGCGGGGCCTGCACTGGGTTCGGGGGTCGGTGGTTCATCGTCAGTTGCTCCTTGACTGCTTCTTCGTGCCTCGCGGGGCGGGGCGGGTCATCGCGGGTACCGCCGCGAAGGTGTGGGCCGAGGCCCGGGACAGCGCGGACAGCGCGTAGGCCACCAGCACCGGGGCCGCCGCCGCGCACGCGACGGCGGCGACCGAGCCGGGGTCGAGCGACAGCCGGCCGAGCAGGACCGCGGCCAGGCAGACCGCCTCGGTGGCGCTGGCCAGGCCGGTGCCGACCGCCCCGGCGTCGGGGTAGCCGTGGATCGCCAGCAGGCGGCCGGTGAACAGCAGCAGCGCCAGCGCCGCGGGCCCCACGAGGGCGGCCGGGGTGAAGGCGGCGCCGACGACGGCGCGCGCTGCGCAGAGCAGGGCCGTGACCGCGACCAGGTAGAGCGCCAGGGTGCCGAGGAGCAGCGGGCGCACGGCGGCCCCGAACTCCTCCAGGCTGCGGCTGCGCAGCAGATGGCCGCGGGCGCGTACGGCGAAGCGGTGCGCGCACCAGGCGGCCGGCGCGAGCGACAGCGCCAGCGCGGTGGTCACGGCCCCGGCGGCCGGCTGCCGGACACCCTCGGCGAAGGCGGCGAAGCCCAGCAGCCAGCAGGCCCACAGGGTGCCGCCGGCGCCGTTGCCGTAGGGGGCCCGCAGCGGGCCGGTGCGCAGCGCGGCGAAGAGCGCGGCCAGCAGCAGCGGCCCGGCGACGGCGGCGACCGCGAGCGAGTGCACGGCCTGCAGCGCCCAGGTGGCGGCCGCGCACACCAGGCCGGGGGCGAGGGTCAGCAGCACCGGGGGCCGCGTGGGCGCCTCGGCAGCCGGTTCCGGCACGCCGGCCCGGGGCACGCGGGCGTACAGCTCCTCGGCGAGGCTGAACACGTCACGGTGCCGGAAGGAACCCGCGACCCGGTCGGTGACGCCCTGCGCCTCCAGTCCGGCGACGATCTCCAGCGGGTCCACCGCCTCGGCGCACAGGCGCTGGTGACGGTGCATCAGTTCGCGGACGGGGTCGGCGGGGCCGTGCTTGCGCGGGGCGCCGCCCTTGCGGCCGGCCGGCTCGGCGGGGGCGGGGGGCGGCGGGTCCCCCCAGGGCTCACCGGCCACCGGGGCCGCGAGAGCCGCGGATTCGCCGTGCCACCGCTCCTGCGACGGGCGGCTCATGCGCGGTCCTGCCTCTCGGTGCCGGCAAGCGCGGGCTCACGCCGGGCGCGCGCCCAAGTGGGGGCGGCCGTCCAGCGGCCGGGGACGTGTGCCTCGGCGGGCCGGCCGAAGGGCACGGGCGCGCCGTCCTCGTCCCGCAGCGGCCCGTTGCGGCCGGGGGCGTGGGCGACGAGGTCGAGGTAGATCTCCCGGAAGGCGGCGAGGTTCTGCTCGACGGTGAAGAGTTCCAGGGCCCGTTCGCGGGCCGCCGCGCCCAGCCGCCGGCACCGTTCCGGATCGCGCAGCAGGGCGACGCACGCCTCGGCGAGCGCGCGCGGGTTGCGGGGCGGGACGACCAGGCCGGTGCCGCCGATGACCTCGCGGACGGCGCCGACGTCCGTCGAGACCGTGGCCCGGCCGCAGAACATGGCCTCGACGAGGGAGAGCGGGAAGCCCTCCACGATGCTGGAGAGCACCACCACGTCGCCCGCCGCGTACGCCTCCGCCAGGCCCGGCGCGCCGGGCGCGCCCAGTTCCTCGAAGGTCACCGGGCTCTCGCCGACCGTCACCGCGTCGGCGGCCTCGTCGGGGAAGAGCTGGGCGGCCAGCGCGCGGCAGTGGTGCAGATAGCCGGGGTCGGCGGCGCCGCCCTGGACGATGCGCAGCCGGGCGCCGGGTTCCTGCCGGCGGACCTCGCCGAAGGCGTGCAGCAGGGCGATCAGGTCCTTGCCGGGCTCGATCCGGCCGACCCACACCAGGGCGGGGTCGCAGCCGCCGGTCTCCACGGGCCCGGGCACGGTCCCCTGGTAGCCGGGGTGGACGGTGCGCAACCGCTCGCGGTCGGCCCCGCAGTGCTCCTGCCAGCGGCGGGCGTGGGCGTTGCCGGGGGTGACGAGGGCGGCCTTGCCGTAGGCCTCGCCGGCCAGGCGGCGGTGGAAGGCGGCGAGCAGGGCGCGCACGGGGGCGGGCAGGCCGGCGGCGCGGTGGGCGAGCAGCGTCTCGCGCAGGCGGACGCCGTACTCGGTGATCAGCAGGGGGGTCCCGAAGAACCGTTTGGCCAGGAGGCCGGGCAGCAGCGCGGTCCCACCGGTCACCGCGTGGGCGAGGTCGGCGGTGGCCAGGGCGTCGCCGAACTCGTCGTACCAGGGGGCCGTCAGCGGGCGCAGCGCGCGCTCCAGCTGGTCGGCGACGGCCATCAGGTCGCCCACGCCCGCGTCGGCCACCAGCGGGCGCGCGCCGGGCGCGCGGCAGGCGTCCTCCAGGACGTGCAGGGCGAGTTCCGACCGGAGCAGCGCGGGGACGCCGCCGTCCTCACGGGCGAGGTCGGCCAGTCCGTAGAGCGCGGAGGCGAAACGGTCCGCCACGCCGTTGGCGCCGACGTCGCCGGCGAGCGTCCCGACCAGGTCGCGGTAGTGCTCCAGCACCAGGGAGCGGCGCCGGCGCGCCTTCGTCCCGGCCGCCGCCGGACGGGGCACCGGGCCCCACAGCGGCAGGGTGCGCACCGCGGTCACCTGCGCCGGCAGCTCCAGCAGCCCGGCGGCGTCGGCCCGTTCGCTGCGGCCGAGCGAGTACACCGCGAACTCGTGTGCGTCGAGCCCGCGCACGAGCCGGTCGACCCAGGCACTCCCCTCGCCCCGCGCATACGGGTAACCACCCTCCGCGAGTAATGCGATACGCACGTCTGCCCCCTCTCGGCACCGGTTCTTTTCGGGCGCGATGACCGTATGCCGGTGAAGTGGGGGCATGACGGACGGTTGTCCGCCGTGCCACCGAAAGGGGTGAAGAGACGTAACTTCCGCGAGTGTCAGGCGTTCTTAGCGAGTAGGCGTTCGCCGACGAAGCGGAGTGCGTCGGGCGCGACCCGGCGCCAGTAGCCCTCGTCGTGCGCGCCGTGGTCGAAGGCCGCGACCGCCGGGTGCACGGCGTCCGCGAATTCCAGCGCGGCGTCGTGGAACGGGTCCTCGCGGCCGCACCACAGGCCGATGCCGGCGGGCTGCACCCGCAACTGCGCGGTGTGGAGCAGCGGTTCGTCCGCCGTCCAGTCCGTCTGTCCCTGGAACACCCCGACCGCACGCGCGTCGGTCCAGGTGCGGAACAGCGCCGGGCTCAGCAGCGCCACCGCGTCGACGGCACGGGAGCGGGCGTAGCGCAGCGCGCCGAAACCGCCCATGGATATGCCGAGCACGGCGCGCGGAGCGCTCCCGCCGAGCCATCCGGGCAGCTCCCGCAGCAGCATGCGCTGGGGGTCCGAGCCGCCCGAGGCCTGCCAGTACGACGCCTCGCCCCCGTCGACGGCGACCAGGCGGCACGGCGGGACGCCGTCGCGGACCGCCTGAGTCAGGAACCGGGCCATCCCCAGCTCCACGAGGCCGTACGCCGACGAGCCCCGGCCGTGCAGCATCAGGCACACCGGCAGCCGGTCCGCCTGCTCGGCGGGGACGCCGTGCGGGTCGATCGTGACCAGCTCCGGGCGGGAGCGGGTGGCCCGCGAGGTCACCCGGCGGCGGGTGATCCGCCCCTCCGGCACGTCGGGGACGACCCCGTCCGGGCCCGTCCAGCCCAGCCGCCGCCGGAACGCGGCGCTCTCGGGCACGATGTCCGAGGCCACCCCCGCCACGCCCCCGCCCAGCGCGGCCGCGGTCGCGACCGCGCCCCCCACCATGAACGCCCGCCGCCGCACCTGTGTGCTCCCCTCGCCCCCGGCCCGCGCACATCGCGCGGGCCGCGCCCATCCTGCCCCAGGGGCAGGACGGTCACGCCAGGCGGACCCGGTCCGCGCGACGCGCCGCCGCGACGGCGGGGTCCAGGACCGGTACGGCGGCCAGCAGGCCCCGGGTGTAGGGGTGTTCGGGGGCGTCGTAGATCCGGTCGGCGGGCCCGTGCTCCACGATGCGGCCCGCGCGCATGACGGCCACGCGGTCGCTGACCTGCCGGACGACGGCGAGGTCGTGGGCGATGAAGACCAGCGCGATACCGAGTTCGCGCTGCAACTCCCCCAGCAGGGCCACGACCTGGGCCTGTGTGGTGACGTCCAGGGCCGAGACCGGCTCGTCGCAGACGATGAGCCGGGGCCCGGGCGCCAGCGCCCGGGCGATGCCGACCCGCTGCCGCTGCCCGCCGCTGAACTCGTGCGGGTAGCGGTGGTACCAGGCCGGGTCGAGCCCGACCCGTTCCAGCAGTTCCCGCACCCGAGCCAACACGGCCGTGTCGTCGAGGACCCCGGCCGTGCGCAGCGGGTCGGCGATGGACTCGCCGATGCTGCGCCGCGGGTTGAGCGAGGAGACCGGGTCCTGGAAGACCATCTGCAGCCCGGTCCTGCCGCCCTCGTGCCGGATGCCGCCGGCTGTGGGCTCCAGCAGGCCGACGAGCATCCGCCCGAGGGTGGTCTTGCCGCTGCCGGACTCGCCGACGACGCCGAGGGTCTCGCCGGCGCGCACCGTCAAGGAGACGTCGTCGACGGCCGCGAACCGGGCGCCGCGCCGGCCGAACTCCTTGCGCAGGCCGGTGGCCTCCAGCAGGACCTGGCCGCTGTCCGCGGGCGCGGACGGCGTCCTGGCCTTCTCCACCCGCGGCACCGCCGCCACCAGGTCGCGGGTGTAGGCCTGTTCCGGCGCGCCGAGCACGTCGGCGACCGTGCCGCGCTCCACGGCGCGGCCGTCCTTCATCACCAGGACCTGGTCGACGCTGCCCGCCACCACCCCGAGGTCGTGCGTGACCAGCAGCAGTCCCATGCCGGTCTCGCGGCGCAGTTCGTGCAGGAGGTCGAGGATCTGCGCCTGCACGGTGACGTCGAGGGCGGTCGTCGGCTCGTCGGCGATCAGCAGCCGGGGCTCGCAGGCCAGCGCCATGGCGATGAGCGCACGCTGCCGCATGCCGCCGCTGAACTCGTGCGGCCGTGAGCGCGCGCGGCGCGGCGCGTCGGGGATGCCCACCCGGTCCAGCACCTCGACGGCCCGCTGCCGGGCGGCGCGGCGCGAGGCCTTGGGGTGGTGGACGCGGTAGACCTCGGCGATCTGGTCGCCGACCGCGAAATAGGGGTCCAGCGAGGACAGCGGGTCCTGGAAGACCATCGCGGCCAGTCCGCCGCGCAGCCGCCGCAACTCGCGCTCCTGCGCGGCCTGCACGTCGACGCCGGCGACCCGCACCGAGCCGCCGATCTCCGCGCCGGTGCCGCGGTGCAGCCCGAGCAGGGCGTAGGCGGTGGCGCTCTTGCCGCTGCCGGACTCGCCGACGACGCCGAGCGCGCCGCCCGGCTCCAGGGTGAAGGAGAGCCCGTCCACGGCGCGGACCGTGCCGGACCCGGTCGGGAAGTCGATCGTGAGGTCCGCGACCTCGATCAGCGGTGACGTCATGCCAGCACCACCCGTCGGTCGGCCACCGCGTACAGCACGTCCGCGAGGGCGTTGGCGAGTACCACGAAGAAGCCGGTGACCAGCACGAGGCCGACCACCACCGGCAGGTCCTCGGTGCTCACCGAGTCCACCAGGCTCTTGCCGAGCCCCGGGATGCCGAAGAGCGACTCGGTGAGCACCGCGCCGCCGAACATCGTCCCCAGGTCGAGCGCGGACAGCGCGATGACCGACGGCAGGGCGCCGCGCAGCGCGTGCCGCCCGATGACGGAACGCTCGCGGACGCCGTAGGCGCGCAGCGTGCGCACATGGTCCTCTGCGAGCGTCTCCAGCATGGAACTGCGGGTCAGCCGTGCGTACTTGGCGCTCTCCAGGATGGCCAGGGAGAGCCAGGGCAGCAGCAGGTTCCACGCCCACTGCTCGGGGTCCTCGGTGAGCGGGACGTACGAAGGGAAGGGCAGCCAGCCCAGCACCGAGACGAACAGCAGCATCAGCAGGATGCCGATGATGAAGACGGGCACCGCGTTGCCGGCCAGGGTCAGCGTGGTCAGCAGCCGCTCGCTGAGCCCGCCGTGGCGCAGGGCCGACAGCAGCCCGCTGCCCACGCCGATGACCAGCCACAGCACCATCGCGCCCAGGGAGAGCGAGGCGGTGGCGGGCAGGCGCTCGGCGAGCAGGGAGGTGACCTGCTCACCGCTCTGGTAGGAGAAGCCGAGGCACGGGGCGCCGCAGTGCTCGGTCCCGACGCCGGTGCTGACGTCCGTGCCGGCGACCAGGCCGTGCAGGAAGTGCAGGTACTGCGCATAGGCCGGGGAGTCGAGGCCGAGTTGGGTGCGTACCTGGTCGACCTGGTCGGCGCTGCACTTGGGCCCGCAGGCCAGCCGCGCCGGGTCGCCTGGCAGGAGGTAGAAGAGCGCGTAGACCACGACGCTCAGGACGAGGAGGACCACCAGCGCCGCGAGCAGCCGCTGCAGCGCGAACCGGGTCATGGCCATCAGGAGCCCGCCTTCTTCCGCCGCCGCGCCAGCACGCGGATCCGGCTGGCCGCCCGCGGGTCGAGGGCGGTGCGGACCCCGTCGCCGAGCGCGGTGAACGCCAGCACGGTGACGAAGATCAGCCCGGCAGGCAGCAGCACGTACGTGGGATCGGCCTGGTACCAGGTGGTGGCCGAGGACAGCATCTGCCCCCAGGAGGGCGTGGGCGGCTTCACACCGATGCCGAGGAAGGACAGCCCCGCCTCGGAGGCGATGTTGCCCGGCACCAGGAGCGCGGTGTACGTCACCACGGGCGCGGCCAGCGACGGCAGCAGCTCGCGGCGGGCGACGCGCCAGCGGCCGGCCCCGCCGAGCCGGGCGGCGGCCACGTAGTCCAGGGACTTCAGGGTCAGGGTCTGGGCGCGGACGATGCGGGAGGTGCCGCCCCAGCCGAGCAGGCCGAGGACGAGGATCAGCAGCACCGGGCGCGGGAACCCGGCGGGGACGATCGCCAGCAGCGCGATCGAGAAGACCAGGGTGGGCAGCGCCAGCATCACGTCGGTGGTCCGGCTGAGCAGGCCGTCCAGCACGCGGTTGCCGAGGCCGGCGGCCAGGCCGACGGCGACGCCGATGACCACCTGCACCACGGTGGCGCCGACGCCGATGCCGAGCGAGATCCGGGCGCCGTGGACGAGCCGGGCGAACAGGTCGCGGCCGGTCCCGGGTTCGACACCGAGCCAGTGGTGGGCGCTCACGCCGCCGAAGGAGCCGAGCGGGACCCCGCCGAGGGCGGAGTCGACGGCCGAGGCGTGGTAGGCGTCCGGGTCCTGCCCCTCCAGGGCGGTGAGCAGCGGGGCCGCGAGGGCCACCAGGACCAGCAGGGCGATCACGGCGACGCCGGCGAGGGCCGCGCGCTGGGCGCGCAGCCGTCGCCAGACCTGCCGGGCGCCCGGCGCGGCCCCGGAGTTGTCCGAGGCCGCGCCGGGCGCCACCAGTACGTCGGTGGTGGTCACTTGACCGCGACCTGCGCCACGTCGAGGACACCGGTCCAGTCGCTGATGACGACGTTCTTGACGTCCTTGCCGTACAGGCGCTTGTAGACGGGGTGCACCAGCGGCACGGTCAGCGCCTGCTCACCGATCTTCTTGTCCAGCGCGCCCCAGCGGGTGGCGGCGGCCTGGAGGTCGGTGAGCTTGTTGATCTCGTCGATCTCCTTGTTCACGGCCGGGTCGTCCAGCTGGGCGTTGTTGAAGTTGTAGCCGTCCTTGACGATCTGCCGGCCGTCGAAGATCGGGGCCAGGAAGGGGCCGCCGGACGGCCAGTCGGCACCCCAGCCGGTGAGGAAGAAGCCCGGCTCGGTCTTCACGCCGTGGATCTTCTCGCTGTAGGCGCTGGACTCCAGGCCGTCGAGCTCGACGGTGATGCCGGCCTTCTTCAGCGCGTCCTGCAGGGCGGTGGCGACCTCGGGGCCCTGCTCGTCACCGGTGCTGGAGTCGTGGGAGAGGGTGACGGTCAGGCCCTTGGGGTAGCCGGCCTCCTTCAGCAGCTCCTTCGCCTTGGCGGCGTTGCCGTTCGCCCCCGCGGGGAACAGGTCGTACGGGGTGTAGCCGAAGGACTTCTGCGCCGGCAGGAAGGTGGTCGCGGGCTCGGCGAGGGAGGAGCCGCCCAGGGCGTTGACGACGGTGGTGCGGTCGGTCGCGTAGGCGATGGCCTGGCGCACCTTCGGGTTGTCGAAGGGCTTCACCTTCGGGTTGAAGGCGATGTAGTCGGTGTAGCCGAAGTGGCCCGTGCCCACCCGGCTCGCCAGCTCCTTGTCACCGGTGATCTTCGCGAGCTCGGCGGCGGTGAGGTTGGTGTCGGTGGTGACGGCGGCCGCGTCCTTGCCGGCGCCGGAGGACAGCCGCTGGTTGATCACGGCGGCGGCCAGGCCGGACTGGATGTCGATCGTGTCCGGGTAGGCCTTGCGCTCCTCGTCGGTCTTCGGGTCCCAGTGGGTGTTGCGCTCCAGGACCAGGTGCTGCCCGTCGTTCTGGTTCGTCACGACCTTGTAGGGGCCGGAGGAGAACGGGTGGTTCTCGTACTTGGTGCCGGTGTCCTTGGCCTGCGGCACCGGGGCGAAGGAGGTCTGGGTCGCCAGGAACGGGAAGTCGCCCTCGGGCTTGTTCAGGTGGAAGACGATGGTCTTCGCGTCCGGGGTCTCGATGGAGGCCAGGCCGCCCTTGTCCTTGTACGGGCCCTGGTAGTCCTTGCCGCCGATCAGCCAGTCCCGCAGGTACGGGGCGCCGCCGGACAGCTCGGCGGCGAAGGACCGCTCGATGCCGTACTTGATGTCGGCGGTGGTGATGGGCGAGCCGTCCTCGTACTTCAGGCCGTCCTTGAGGTGGTACGTCCAGACGGTGGCGTCCGCGTTCGGCGTGCCGTTGTCCGTGGCCAGGTCCGGGACGACCTTGGCACCCGGAGCGCCGCTCTCGCGGTTGCGGGTGGTCAGGGTGCGGAAGACCAGGCCGGGTATGTTGCCGCCGCCGGAGGTGTAGAGCCGGGCGGGGTCGAAGTCCTCCTGGGCCGACTGGTTGAGGACGTAGAGCGTGCCGCCCTTGGCGGGCTTGCTGCCGCCGCCGGCCGCCTTGGCCCCGTTCTCCTCCGGGCCGCAGGCGGCGGCGCCACCGGTGATCGCCAGGACGACGGCGGCCGCGGCGAGGCGGCGGGGTGTGACGGACAACTTGGACATCGAAAAGACCTTTCGCGGCTGCGAGGCAAGAGGGCGGGGCAAAGAGAGACCCGCAGGCAGCGGCGAACGGTCCCGTCGGAGGAACCGGTGAAAAGCGTGCGTCAAGCACCGCGCCCACGGGCGGATGGCTCCGGGGCGGTGAAGGGGGGATTCCCGTTTACGCGCCCGGCACCATGGAAGGGCGACACGAGATGTCGGCCACGCTCTGCCCGGCCACGCCGATGAGCGCCAGCTCGATGCTGGCGTCGGCGTGTGTGGCGGGGCGGTGCTGCGGCATGCCGAAAACATTGAACGATGAATCGCCCGATGTCAAAAATCTATCCACGGGGGTAGGGCCAGGCGTTCGGTTTGCAGGTCAGCCCGTCGATGGTCAGGAACTTCGTCTGCTGCATCATCACCGGGGCGAGAGCCCCGTTCTTCGGGCACAGCACGTGGTTGTAGCCGAGCCGGTGCCCCACCTCGTGGTTGATCAGCATCTGGCGGTAGGCGTGCATCCTCGCCGGGCCGTACGTCGGGGACCCCTGCGCCCACCGGAAGGCGTTGATCATGGTGCGCGGAGTGGACGCCGCGTCACATGACACGTTGTCAACTGTCGTGTCCAGGCCGGATTCCGCGCACACCTTCGCCGTGGTTCCGGGACTCGCCAGGGTAATGACGATGTCGGCGTGCCCGGTTGACACGCGCTCGAAGCTGCGGGCGCCGTCGTGCGCCCAACTCCGCTTGTCGTTCAGCGTCGTGAAGACCGCGTCGGCGAAGAGCCGGCCGTCCAGCGGCAGGCCCTTCTCGACGTCGACCCGCACGCGCAGCCGCTTGCCCCCGCCGGGCGCGTTCTGGTGGCCGCCGACGGTCTGGAAGGCGCCGCTCAGGTGCAGGTCCTTGTCGAGCGGGTACTGCCGGGCCATCGCCTGGTCGTAGGTGAGCGGCGCGGCGGCCACCGAGGGTGGGGTCGAGGGGGTCGCCCGGTCCTGGGAG
Source organism: Streptomyces sp. NPDC088354 (assembly GCF_044753585.1). Taxonomy (NCBI): domain Bacteria; kingdom Bacillati; phylum Actinomycetota; class Actinomycetes; order Kitasatosporales; family Streptomycetaceae; genus Streptomyces; species Streptomyces sp. NPDC088354. Next base: position 81,077 of record NZ_JBIVNJ010000019.1, read on the forward strand.
CGGGACGCGGAGTCCTCCGCCGCCCGGGACGCGTCGGCGGTGCCGGCCGCGGCCTGACGCTTCCCGTCGTGGCCTCCGTACAGCTGCCCGGCCACCACGACGGCCAGGACGGTGACCACCGCGGCTGCGGCCGTTCCGGTGAACGCGCGCGCCTTGGAGCCCTTCTTCGGCGCGTCCTCGGCATCGCCGGCGTCCTCGGCATCGCCGGCGTCGGCGGCCTCGTCCGGCGGCGCGGCGGCGTCGAAGGCGGCGACGAAGTCCTTCCGCGGGCCGGGTATTCGCCGACCGGGCGGCGGCGGGGCCGTGCGCTGGCGCGGCAGCAGCCCGGACGGCCGGCCGCCGGTATCGGCAGGGTCGTCGGCGGCGTCGGAGTCCCGCAGGTCCTCCGGCGCCAGCGCGGAGTCCGCGAGGTCCGCGGGCCGCGCGCCCCGCGGGGTGCGCGGCGGGACCCAGGAACCGGTCCGGCCCCAGGCGGAGTGCTCGCGGTGCTCCGGGTGCCCGTGCCCGGAGCCCTCCTGGCGGTCCCGGGCGGTGTCACCGGGCCGGAAGCCGTCCCAGCCGCCGGGGGCCGGGGTGCCCGGCCCGGCCGGACGCGGCGGGACCGTGGTGGCCGGTCCGCGCCTGCGGCGGCCGTTGCCCGAGCCGCCGGATATGCCGCCGGAAGTGTCGTCGCGGCGGCCGTCGCGGCCGCCCGGTGCGCTGTGCCTGCCCATGCCGTCAGTGATCCGTCCGCGCGTCCGTGTCCGTGGCGTCCAGCAGCTCGCGGAAGGCCCGCGAGACCGCGTCCGGGTGTTCCATCATCGCGACGTGCCCGCTGTCGGGGAGCAGCAGCAGCCTCGCGTCCCGGAAGGTACGCGCGGCACGGTACGCCATCCGGGGGGCGACGAGCCTGTCCCGGCCTCCGTACACCAGCAGCGTCGGCGCCAGCACACGCTCGGCCTGCCGCCACAGATTGTGCTGCCCGCCCAGCGTGTAGGCGTCGACGATGCCGCGCGCGGAGCGCGTCAGAGCGTCCCAGAAGTAGGGGAGGGCCAGCCGCCGCTCGTACTCCTCGGCGTGCTCGGCGAAGGCCTCCTCGGTCACCTTGCCCGGGTCGCCGTAGCAGAGTGCGAGCAGCTGGCGGGTGCGCCGGTCCACCGTCCAGCCCCGGGTCGCCCGGGTGAAGAGCGCGGCCACCCCCGGCACCCCGAGGATGCCGGTCGGCCAGGCGCTGCGCTGCGGCGGCACCTCGGGCAGGGCGGGCGAGATCAGGGTGAGGGTACGGACCAGGTCGGGCCGGGCCGCGGCCACCTTGGTGGCCACCGCGCCGCCCAGGGAGTTGCCGAAGAGGTGCACCGGACCGCGCCCGGAGGCCTCCATGAGGCGCACGACCGCGCGCGCGTGCCCCCCGATCGAGTAGTTGCCGTCGTCGGGCGGCGGCGAGTAGCCGAATCCGGGCAGGTCGAGCGCCTCACCGCGGACCCGGTCGGACAGCACGCCCATCAGCAGGGACCAGTTCAGGGAGGAACCGCCCAGGCCGTGCACGAAGAGCGCGGGGGCCAGCCCCTCGTCCTCGTCCGCACGCGAGCGGACGGTCAGCGTCAGGCCGGGCAGGGACACCACGCGCACGCTCTCGCCGTCCCCGGCCCCCGGCCCCGAAGGCGGCAGAGGCACGGCGGCGAGTGCGGCTTCTGGGGACTCCGTCGAGGACATGGGGCAATGTTACGAGACGATCACGCGTACGCTTGTGTGTTCGCCCTCACACGCGCCGCCCGGATTTTTTCGCCCCTCCCGTCACTCTGCGGGCGCCGATGACGTCTCCTACCCTCGCAAGAGGGGAACAAGGGGAGACAGACGGACGAAGCGAGAACAGCGCTGGCGGCCGGGTGGTCCCGCGAGCCCGGGGACCGCCGATTCCGGACAGGAAGGGAGGTGCCCGTGTCCGACGACATCGAGACATTCAACGGTGACCTCACCGAGATCACCGACCTGACCGACATCACCGACGACCTGGAGGACACCGAGGCCGACATCGAGGCCCCCGAGTACGACATCGCCGAGCAGCACCTCGAGCTGCTGCAGCACCGCGATGTCCCGATCACCGAACGGCCCGACGACGCCGATCCGGCGGATGTGGCGGAGCAGCGGCGGGTGGTGGAACTCGACGAGGACGACTACCGGTGAGTTCCACTTGGTGAGAATGTGCGTTCGCACAGCGCATGGCCCCACTACCGAAAAGTACGATGGCACCCGCAGCGCAGAACGACATCACTTGGGAGGCGGCGTGACAGCCATCGAGCGGACTGAGGCACGCCCTCGCGGCACACGTCTGCCGCGCCGGGCCCGGCGCAACCAGCTGCTGGGCGCGGCCCAGGAGGTGTTCGTCGCCCAGGGCTACCACGCCGCCGCGATGGACGACATCGCCGAGCGGGCGGGCGTGAGCAAGCCCGTGCTCTACCAGCACTTCCCCGGCAAGCTGGACCTCTACCTGGCCCTGCTGGACCAGCACTGCGAGGCCCTGCTGGACGCGGTGCGCACGGCCCTGGCCTCCACCACGGACAACAAGCAGCGCGTGTCCGCGACCATGGACGCCTACTTCGCGTACGTGGAGGACGAGGGCGGTGCCTTCCGGCTGGTCTTCGAGTCGGACCTGACCAACGAGCCGGCGGTGCGCGAGCGCGTCGACAAGGTCTCGCTGCAGTGCGCCGAGGCGATCAGCGAGGTGATCGCCGAGGACACCGGGCTGGCCACGGAGCAGTCGATGCTGCTGGCCGTCGGCCTCGGCGGCGTCTCCCAGGTGGTGGCCCGCTACTGGCTCTCCAGCGGCAGCTCCATGCCCCGGGACACCGCGGTGCAACTGCTGACCTCACTGGCCTGGCGCGGCATCGCCGGCTTCCCGCTGCACGGCACCGAGCACTGACTGTTCGCTGAGGGCGTGCCCGTCGGCCGATCGGCGGGGCGCGGGCGCGGCTAATGTGTCCTGCGTACGGCGCGAATCACCGCGCACACCGCAGACCGTTCGGAGGGACGAAAGCCGTGGAGGTCAAGATCGGCGTGCAGCACGCGCCGCGTGAGATCAGCATCGAGAGCGGGCAGACGGCCGAGGAAGTCGAGAAGGCCGTCGCCGAGGCCCTGACGGGCACCGGCAAGCTGCTCAGCCTCACCGACGAGCAGGGCAAGCGCGTGCTCGTCCCTGCCGACCGGCTGGCCTACGTGGAGATCGGCGAGCCGGCCCAGCGCCGCGTGGGCTTCGGGGCCCAGCTGTAGCCGGACCGGCTACGGAGCACGACGACGGCGGGTCACCCTCACGAGGGGGTGGCCCGCCGTTTCATGTTCCCGTCCGGCGGGGTAGGACCCGGAGCGACCGTCACCTCAGGGAGGGGCCGCCGCATGCTGTGGGAAACGATCGCGTTCGCCGCCGCCGGGCTCGTCGTCGCCTGTGCCGCGACCAGGCTGCTCCCCCGGCACCGCCTCCCCGCGGCGCCGCTCGCGCTGGTCACCGGCCCTGTCGCCGCCCTCGTCGGCGGTTCCATCGCCCGTACGGTGCTCGGCTCGGCGCTCTTCGCGCTCAACCTGACGCTGTCCGTGGCCGTGGCGGCCGCACTGCTGTCGGTGCTGGTCCGCCGGCCCCGGGCGGAACGCCGCAGGCCGGCGCCCCGCCCCGCGTAGGACCTCGCACCGGAGGCGAGCCGTCGGCCGGGGCCCGAATCAGGCGGACAGGCCCAGGGCGGCCATGCGCTTGGTGTGGGCCTCGGTGATCCGGGTGAACATCCGGCCTACCTCCGCGAGGTCGAAGCCGTCCGCGACCCCGCCCACCAGCATCGTGGACAGCGCGTCCCGGTCGGCTACCACCCGCTGCGCCTGCGACAGTGCCTCGCCCATCAGCCGCCGCGCCCACAGCGCGAGCCGGCCGCCGAGCCGGGGGTCGGCCTCGATCGCCGAGCGCACCTTCTCCACGGCGAAGGAGGCGTGGCCGGTGTCGTCGAGCACGGCGAGGACGAGCTCACGGGTGTCGGTGTCCAGCCGGGCCGCGACCTCGCGGTAGAAGTCGGAGGCGATCGAGTCGCCCACGTAGGCCTTGACCAGGCCCTCCAGCCAGTCCGAGGGCGCGGTCTGGCGGTGGAACTCGTCCAGCGCCGCCGCGAAGGGCTCCATCGCCTGGGTCGGGGCCGCCTCGATCGCCGACAGGCGGTCGCGCAGCTGCGCGAAGTGGTGGAACTCGGCGGACGCCATCGCGGCGAGCTCCGCCTTGTCCTCCAGGGACGGCGCGAGCTTCGCGTCCTCCGCCAGTCGCTCGAATGCGGCCAGCTCCCCGTAGGCGAGCGCCCCCAGCAGGTCCACCACCGCGGCGCGGTACTGCGGATCGGCGGACGCGGCGGCCCAGTCCTGGGCCGCGATGGTGGGAGCGTCGGGGGTCTCGGCGGGGGTCTCAGGCGTCTCCATGGTGCGCACAATAGCCAACCCCACCAGCCCGGCAACCATCCCGTACGACCCCGCCACGCGGAAGTCCCCGGGGGTCCCGTCCCGCATCCCGGAAATCGGACCACCTCGGCTGTGTGATTCCGGGGTACAGTGGTATGAGCCCGCCAGGTGAACCGGCGGGTAATTTGTGAACGAGCACAAATGGATGCCCGGTCGGTGGCCCGATCGGCTCCTACCGACCGCCCTCCCCGCGTCTGGGGAGGGGCCCACTTCGCGGCGCACGCGAGGGCAGCGGTCCCGCGCACCTCGGCCGCCCATGGCCGTACGACACCCCGCGCGGTCAGCGCAGTTCCCTGCGTTCGACCCTCCCCGCTTCACAGCACGGCGCCGCGCCCAGAAACAGAAGAGGCAGCATCCTGACCACCACCTTGACCTTCCGTGACCTGGGGATCCTCCCCGAAACCGCCGAGGCCCTCGAAGCCGTCGGCATCATCACGCCCTTCCCGATCCAGGAGATGACCCTCCCGGTCGCCCTGGCGGGCAACGACGTGATCGGCCAGGCCAAGACCGGCACCGGCAAGACCCTGGGCTTCGGCCTCCCGCTCCTGGAGCGGGTCGTCGTCCCGGTCGACGTCGAGGCCGGCCGCGCCCGCCCCGAGGACGTCGTCGACGGGCCGCAGGCGCTGGTGATCGTCCCCACCCGCGAGCTGTGCCAGCAGGTCACCAACGACCTGCTGACCGCCGGCAAGGTGCGCAACGTCCGCGTGCTGGCCATCTACGGCGGGCGCGCCTACGAGCCGCAGGTCGAGGCCCTGAAGAAGGGCGTCGAGGTGGTCGTCGGCACCCCGGGACGGCTGCTGGACCTCGCCGGCCAGAAGAAGCTCAGCCTCCGCAATGTGCGCGCGCTGGTCCTCGACGAGGCCGACGAGATGCTCGACCTCGGCTTCCTCCCCGACGTCGAGAAGATCATCAACATGCTGCCGGCCAAGCGGCAGACCATGCTCTTCTCCGCGACGATGCCGGGCGCCGTGATCGGCCTGGCCCGCCGCTACATGTCGCAGCCCACGCACATCCGCGCCACCTCGCCGGACGACGAGGGCGCGACCGTCGCCAACACCACCCAGCACATCTTCCGTGCGCACTCCCTGGACAAGCCGGAGCTCGTCTCCCGCATCCTCCAGGCCGAGAGCCGCGGCCTGGCGATGATCTTCTGCCGCACCAAGCGCACCGCGGCCGACCTCGCGGAGCAGCTGGAGCAGCGCGGCTTCGCCTCGGGCGCCGTCCACGGCGACCTCGGCCAGGGCGCCCGCGAGCAGGCGCTGCGGGCCTTCCGCAACGGCAAGGTCGACGTCCTGGTCTGCACCGACGTCGCCGCCCGCGGCATCGACGTCGAGGGCGTCACGCACGTGATCAACTACCAGACGCCGGAGGACGAGAAGACCTACCTCCACCGCATCGGCCGCACCGGCCGCGCGGGCGCGTCCGGCACCGCGATCACCCTGGTCGACTGGGACGACATCCCGCGCTGGCAGCTGATCAACAAGGCGCTGGACCTGCCGTTCAACGACCCGGAGGAGACCTACTCCACCTCGTCCCACCTCTACGAGCTGCTGGGCATCCCGCAGGGCACCAAGGGCGTCCTGCCGCGCGCCGAGCGCACCCGTGCCGGGCTCGACGCCGAGGAGATCGAGGACCTGGGCGAGACCGGCGGCCGCGGCCGCGGTCGTGGCGGCCGCAAGGCGGCCGGTCCCGCGGCCGGTCCCGCGGCCGAGCCCGAGGAGCGTCCGGCCCGCACCCGCACCCCGCGCCAGCGCCGCCGTACCCGCGGCGGGAGCCCGGTGACGGAGGCGGCCGCCGGCGCCGAGCAGACCGCCGAGGCCGTGCTCGACACCGCCGAGGGCGCACCGGCCGAGGAGCGCCCCGTGCCGCGCCGCCGGCGCCGTACCCGGACGGGCGCGGAGTCCGCCGCGGCGGCCGCGACCGCCGCCCCGGTGGCCGAGGAGACGGCCGCCGGCGAGGCGCCCGCCGCACCGCGCCGCCGCCGCACGCGTGCCGCCGCCGGTGACGGTGCCACGGCCGAGGCTCCCGCGCAGACCGCCGAGGCGGCGGCCGGCGCGACCCCCGCCGAGGCCGAGGGCGGCGAGGCCAGGGCCCCGCGCCGCCGGCGCCGTACCCGCACGGCCAAGCCCGCGGACGCCGAGACGGCGGGCTGACGCACCCCACCCGGCGCTGCCGGGACGAGATCGACGGCGAACGGCCGGGCACCCTCCGCGGTGCCCGGCCGTTCGCCGTCGCGCGCCACGGTCGTGGCGGACTCGTCGCACGACGGAAACCCGCCGCGGATAGCCTCGGCGCATGAGCCGACCGCCGTTTCTGACGCTGCCCGAGAACGTCACCGCGCATCCGCTGTCCACCGAGCGCGGTCGCTTCGCCGTCCTGGAGTCCGTCCCGCCGGCGGGGACCCCGCATCACGGCACGGCCCTGCTGGTGCCCGGCTTCACCGGCAGCAAGGAGGACTTCCTCGCGCTGCTGGCCCCGTTGACCGCGGCGGGCTTCCGCGCCGTCGCCGTGGACGGCCGGGGCCAGAACGAGTCGGTGGGGCCGCGTGACGAGGCGGCGTACGCGCAGGACGAGCTGGCCGCCGACGTCCTCGCGCAGACCGCCGCGCTGGGCCCGGACACCGGCCCGGTCCACCTGCTGGGGCACTCGATGGGCGGCCTGGTGGTGCGCGCCGCGGCGATCACGGCCGCTGCCGCGGGGAACGCCCTGCCGTGGGCGTCCCTGACCCTGATGAGTTCCGGCCCGGCGGCGATCGAGTCGGCCCAGCAGGCACGGACCAAGCTGCTGCTGGAGGCGCTGTCCGCGATGGACATGGAGAGCGTGTGGCGGCGGATGCGCGAGCTGGACGCCGAGGATCTCGAAGGCACGGCGAACGCCTCCGGCGAGATCGAGGAGTTCCTGCACCAGCGGTGGCTGCGGACCGTGCCGGAGCAGCTGACGGCGACCGGCAGGCAGCTGATCGCGGAGCCGGACCGGGTGGCGGAACTCGCGGCGGTGGGCCTGCGCACCCTGGTGCTGTCCGGCGCGGTCGACCACGCGTGGCCGGTACCGTGGATGGACGAGATGGCGGTCCGGCTGGGCGCCCGGCGCGTGGTCGTCGAGGGCGCGGAGCACTCGCCCAACACGGAGCGGCCGGCGGAGACGGCCGCGGCACTCGTCGGCTTCTGGAACGGGGAGCCCGCGGGACCCCGCGGACGGTGACGACGGGGCTCAGAGCCTGGCCTGCAGGTGCTCCCAGAACCCGTCGCGCAGCACGCGTCGCAGATCGGCGTGGCCGCGCAGGGAGATGTTGAGCATGCCCTCCGCCTCGACGAGCAGTTCCTGGTCGTAGGCGGGCGGCAGGTAGGGGTGCCCGGGCAGCAGCTCGGCCAGGGAGTCCCGGCCGCGGGTCGCCAGCCACTGCGAGGCGACCCGGGCACCCACGAAGTGCACGTCCTCGCGGGTGGGGATGGGGCCGGTGGGGATGGGCGCGTCGCCGTAGATGGGCGCGGTGCGCCGGGTGATGTACGGCTTGCAGAAGTCCAGGTCGAGCGTGCGCAGGCTGTCCACCTCCCACAGCAGGGGGTCGGCCTGGTTGCGCCCGTCGGCGGCCTCGATGCCCCACAGGTGGACGCGGGCGCCGTAGCCCTGGGCGGCCTCGACCGCCGAGACCAGGTCCTCGTCGCCGCCGATCAGCACGGCATCGGAGATCGCCCGGTGCCGGGCCAGCGACTCCAGGTCGCTGCGGATCAGCGAGTCGACGCCCTTCTGCTGCCGGCTGGCGTTGAGGTTGCCCAGCCGCACCTTGACGTCGGGCAGCTCGGCGATGCGTTCCTGCTCGGCGCTGTGGATGCGGCGGCGGGCCCCGTCGTACCAGTAGACCCGCAGCAGCCGGCTGTCCGGGAACAGTTTCCGGGCCCGGTCGATGAAGGCCTCGATGATCCCCTCGGCGTCGAGTTCGAAAGCCCTGCGGTCCTCGGTGCCCGCGACGAGGCGGCCGGCGGCGGCGTACACGTACCCGGCGTCCACGAACACAGCGTGGGTCGCCGGGGTCGTGGCGACCTCGGCGAGGACCCGCTGCAGGAGCTCGTTGGTGCGCTCGATGCCGGCGGCGATGGCGGAAAGGGCTTCGTCTTCCATAGAACTCACATTGTCCGGCGCCCCGGTCCGCACACACAACCGGAACCCAGGCCACCGCGGGTCGTTGTTACCAACGGGTAGAAGGCGGCCGGAAGATTTTCCTTAGGACAGGGAAGGTTTTCGCTCCGGCAACAGTTGTGGATACATGAATGACCCACGCAGGTAACGGCTGCGAAGCAGCCCCGTACTCCAATGGAGGAGTGCCCGGACGAAGGGAGAAGCCATGAAGACCATGCGCTTCGAGATCATGCGCCTCAACGACCAGGACGGTCGCGCCGTCGACTGCACGGTCGTGGACGCCGCCTCCGTCGATCAGATCGTTCAGCAGGCCGCCGCGATCGGCCAGCGCATCTACATCCGCCCGGTCGAGCTGGCCTGACGGACACCGCGGAAGGGCCCCGTACGCTGCGGCTGCGGGGCCCTCGTCGTGCCCGCACGGCGGGAGACGGACCGTCAGCCCTCGCCGCGGATGAAGCCGAAGACGCCGTTGGCGATCTGCTGCACCGCGATCGCGGAGAGCAGCATCCCGGACAGCCGCGTGACCAGCACCACGCCGCCGTCCTTGATCAGACGGATGATCACCAATGAGTAACGCATCGTCAGCCAGAGCACGACGTGCATGGCGGCGATCGCGAGCCACACCGACACCTGTTCCCCGAAGCCGTGTGCGCGCTGCACCGCGAGGATCACCGTCACGATCGCGCCCGGCCCGGCGAGCAGCGGCATGCCCAGCGGCACCAGCGCGACGTTGACGTCCTTGGTCTGGGTCGGCTCGTCCGCCTTGCCGGTGAGCAGGTCGAGCGCGATGAGCAGCAGGAGCAGCCCGCCGGCGATCATCAGGGCCGGCACCGAGACGTGCAGGTAGTCCAGGATCTGCTGGCCGCAGATCCCGAAGACGGTGACGACGCCCAGCGCGACCGAGGCGGCCTGCCAGGCCATGCGGCGCTGGACCTTGCCCGCGCGGCCGGAGGTGAGGGCGAGGAAGATCGGCGTGATGCCGGGCGGGTCCATGATCACGAAGAGCGTGACGAACACGGACCCGAACAGGGTCAGGGAGAAGAGATCCATGGGCCTAGCGGTGTGCGGAAGGGGTGAGCGGAGCCGCGCCGGTCGCCCGGCGGACGATCTCGCGGTAGACGTCGGGGTCGGTGGTGTGCTCACCGAGCCGGCAGGTCTTGCGCGTGCCGTGGTAGTCGCTGGAACCGGTGGCCAGCAGTCCGAGCTCGGCGGCGAGGTGGCGCAGCCGGGCGCGGGTGGACTCGTCGTGGTCCATGTGGTCGACCTCGATGCCGTCCAGCCCGGCCGCGGCCAGCTCCTGGATCATGCTCTCCGGGACGACCGCCCCGCGTTTGACGGCGGCGGGGTGGGCGAAGACGACGACCCCGCCCGCGTTCTTGACCAGGCGGATCGCCGCGAAGGGGTCCAGTTCGTGCTTCTGCGCGTAGGCGCGGCCGCCGGGGCCGATCCACTCGGGGGTGAACGCCTCGGAGATGCTGTCCACCAGGCCCGCGTCGATCAGCGCCTGCGCGATGTGCGGGCGCCCCACGGCGCCGTCACCCGCGATGCGGGCCACCTGTTCCCACGTCACCGGCACGCCGTACTCACGGAGTTTGGCCACCATGGCCTGCGCGCGGGGGGTCCGGTCGTCGCGCACGAGCTCGCGCTCGCGGTACAGCTCCGGCTCCAGCGGGTCGAAGAGGTAGGCGAGCATGTGCATGCTCACGCCGTCGTGCCGGCAGGACAGCTCGGCGCCGGTCACCAGGGTCAGGCCGCTGTCACCGGAGGCGTGCAGTTCGTCGAGCGCCTTCCCGGCCTCGGCGTATCCGCCCACCGTGTCGTGATCGGTGAGGGCGACCACGTCGAGCCCCGCGGCGGCCGCGGCACGGACCAGCCCGGCCGGGGTGTCCGTGCCGTCGGACGCGGTGGAGTGGGTGTGCAGATCGATGCGCACGAACGTCACTCCAAGGCTCTCGGTACTCGGCGCCGACCACCAGGAGGCGGCGGTCTTGCGATTACCAGGATAACTGTCCGGCGAGCCTCGGAATCTCAGGAGAGCAGGCGGGGGGAGAGCGCCCCGCACGGAACGAGGTCGATCTCGGCACCGGCCTCGCGCAGATCGGTCAGTATCAGCTCGTCGTAGATGAGCAGCCCGGACTCCTCGGGCCAGACGATCGCCCACAGCCACAGGCCGAAGGATTCCCCGGCGAACACGGCCCGGTCCAGCGGGGTGCCCGTCACGTGCCACAGGGGGGTGGGCCGCCCCGCGGCGACCACCTTCGCGGCCGGCGGCTTGCCGATGCACATCTGCGGGCCGGGATCGGGCCCCGCGATGCCCGCGAACCGCGCGCCGAGACCGACGCCCAGTTCCTCCGCGACCAGCACCATCTCCCCCGGCCCGCCGAGCGGACCGGGGCCGGAGCAGGCGACCGCGGTCGCCCGGCCGCCGCTGCGGTCGTCGCCCGCCGACGCGACACCGCTGAACAGCCAGCCGACCGGCAGCGGCCAGGGCATCCAGACCGGGACCCGGGCCCGGCTGACGACGACGCCGAGCGCCTCGACACTGGGTGGTACGACGGGCTGCAGCGGGTACACGGCGCCATGCTCGTCGCAGTGCCAGGAGTCGGCGAAGAGGCCGGGCGCGCGGACCCGGCCACCGCACTTCGGGCAACTGGGTTCGCCCCTCATACCGCCCCACGGTCCTACCACGGCGTGCCCGCGTCAAGGACGATCACCCGTCCGGGTCCGGCAGCGTGGCGCCGCGGGCACGACCCGGCGGTACAACGCACCGGCGCGGCACGGCCGTCAGTCGGACAGCGGTACCGAAGCGCGCAGCGGGTCGCGCAGGTCGGTGCCGGCCCGCAACCACCGTTCCTGCAGCGGCCCGGCGCCCCGCACGCGCTTCCAGGCTGCCTCGTTGGCCGTCATGGGCAGCAGCGGGAAGAAGCGGACCGGGTCCATGGGCGGATCGAGGACGAGGTCCTCGACCAGGCCGCCGGGCTCGGCGACCAGGACGGCGGAGAACGCGGCGCCGGGCCACAGGGGTTCGCCGACGTCCAGGGAGTTGCCGGGCGCCACGACCACCCCCTCGACCTGGGGCGAGGCGGCCAGCACGGCGAGCGGGCGCAGCACCTGGTCGATGTCGGCGCCGCTCCCGGCGCGCAGGGTGAGCACGAGTTCGGCCCGCGGTCCGCGCACGGGGTCGGCGACGGAGACCGACAGGGGCGCGGCGAAGGTCGAGGGGGCGGCGCCGGCCGAGCTTCCGGCCGGGTCGTTCATGGGCGCACGGGACATGCCGAGCGTCACGTAGCGCACCAGTGCCCCGTCCTTCCCGTCCTCCCCGTCGTGGAGATCGCGGACGTCGCGGAACCGCAGCACCTCGATGCGCTCGGTCCCGAGGAAGGTGATCGCCGCGCGCGCGTCCGGCTCCCCGAAGGACATGCGCAGACGCGCCTCGACCAGCCCCAGTACATCGACCATGAGCCGAGCATAGAGCGCGTATGAAAAGGGCAAAGGAGCGCTGTGACGCTTTGGGCTCCTGGTATGGTGAGCCGTCGGCCACGCCGGTAGAGGCGTGCTCGTATTCCCCCAGCGGGGACAGGCCGGAGGAGGTGGGGCTGCAATGGATCCTAGTCGACCGTGCAGTACCGGCAGCTCTTCCGCCCGGCATCTCTCCTGATCCCCAGCGTTCCGTACCCGGCCACCCGGCCGTGAAACCAAGAAATTTCACGGAACTCCAGAGGATTTTCGGAACACTCCGCGAGCACCCGCGTGCCTTGTCGCCGCCCTGCCCGCACCCTGGTCTGCCCGGGCCGCCCGCCGCCTCCGGAAGAGCTCGCTGAACTGCGCAGTGATCAACGGTGATCACCCTGCCCTGATCCGCATTTCAGTCCGGCCAGTCCGTGAAGGAGCTTGCCATGTCGATGATCCGCGACCTCCGCGCAGTCGTCCGTCCCGCCCTGCGCAAGAGCAGCACTTCGTACGACTACGGCCCGGACCGCTCCCGCAACGCCACCGTGCCCAGCGCCGTCGTCGACTGCGCCGTCTACCGCGACGGCCGCCGCAGCAGCGACCACATCACTCCGCGCGAGGCGCTGGAGAAGGTGAGCGGCGGTGGCGACGAGGGCTTTGTGTGGATCGGGCTGCACGAGCCGTCGGAGCGCGAGTTCTCCGAGATCGCGGACGTCTTCGGGCTGCACCCGCTGGCCGTGGAGGACGCCGTCCACGCCCACCAGCGGCCCAAGCTGGAGCGGTACGACGACACGCTCTTCATGGTGTTCAAGACCATCCGCTACGTCGAGCACGCCGAACTCACCGCCACCAGCGAGGTGGTGGAGAGCGGCGAGGTCATGGTCTTCACCGGCCGGCAGTTCGTCATCACCGTCCGGCACGGCGGCCACGGCTCGCTGCGCGCGCTGCGACACCGTCTCGAGGACGACCCCGAGCTGCTGGCCAAGGGCCCCTCTGCGGTGCTGCACGCCATCGCCGACCAGGTCGTCGACGACTACCTGGCGGTCAGCGAGGCCGTCCAGGACGACATCGACGAGGTGGAGATCGACGTCTTCTCCGCGCAGGGCAAGTCCCCGCGTGCCACCGACGCCGGGCGCATCTACCAACTCAAGCGCGAGGTGCTGGAGTTCAAGCGCGCGGTCTCCCCGCTGCTGCGGCCGATGCAGATGCTCAGCGAGCGGCCGATGCGCGTGGTGGACCCGGAGATCCAGAAGTACTTCCGGGACGTCGCCGACCACGTCGCCCGCGTCCACGAAATGGTCGTCGGCTTCGACGACCTGCTGAACTCGATCCTCCAGGCCAACCTCGCCCAGGCGGCGGTCGCGCAGAACGAGGACATGCGCAAGATCACCTCATGGGCGGCCATCATCGCCGTCCCGACGATGATCTGCGGCGTGTACGGCATGAACTTCGAGCACATGCCCGAACTGCACTGGCGCTACGGGTACCCGATGGTGCTGGTCGCCATCGGTGGCATCTGCCTCGCCATCCACCGCATCCTGCGCCGCAACGGCTGGTTGTAGACCGGACCGGTTCAGCCCTTGCGGCGGTCGGCGAGGACGACCAGCGCCAGCCCGGCCAGGATCACCAGGAGCGCCGGGTAGGCCGCCACGGGCGGGGTCTGACCCAGCCAGAGGGCCGCGACCAGCGCGGCCCCCGGCGTCTCCAGCAGGATCGCCGTGGAGGTGGTCGAGGCGCCGAGGCCGCGCACCACGCGGTTGAGGATGCTGTGCCCGAGCAGTTGCGCGGCCACGGTCAGCGCGGCGAGCTTCAGCCAGGTGGTGCCGGAGTAGCCGGCGAGCGCGGAGCCGGAGAGCAGGCAGGCCGCCAGCAGCGCCACGGCGGTGGTGGCGTAGCAGACGAAGGTGTACGCGGTGGTGCTGACGGTCCGTCGCACCTCCGCGCCCAGCAGTACGTAACCCGCGGCGGCGATGCCGCCGCCCAGCGCCAGCGCGTCCCCGGCCAGGGCGCGGGGCGACAGCGACAGGTCGACGCCGGTGAGGATGACCACGCCGAGAACGGCGAGGCCGGTGCCCGCCCACACCAGCGCGGGCTGCCGCTGCCCGCGCAGCCGCAGGAAGAGCGTGGTCCAGACGGGCGTCGTGGTGACCATCGCCGTCGAGGAGGCCACCGAGGTCATCGACAGGCTGGGCAGCCAGAGCCCGAAGTGCAGGGCCAGCACCGCGCCCGCGGCGAGCGACATCACCAGGGCCCGCCGGCCCATGCCGCGCAGTTCCGCGCGGTGCCGCAGCAGCGCGAACGGGCTGAGCACACCCACCGCCATGGCGTTGCGCCAGAACGCGATGGCCAGCGCGGGCGCGGCCGTCGCGGCGATGAGCGGGGCGGACAGCGACACCCCGGCGATGGCCACCGCCAGCAGGACGAAGTCCAGGGGTGCCTTGGCCTGCGGGACGGCGCCCGGGGCAGCCACCGCCGTCGTCGAACCGGAACTGCTGGTGGGCGGCGCGGCGGACACGCGGGTTCTCCTCGGGGCGGTGGGACGACGACCCCCACAGCGTAAGGCCCGTACCCCACCTGAGCCCCTGTCGTCTCACGATGCGTGCGGCCGACGGCCCCGCAGGGGCAGGCAATAGGCTGGGCGCATGACGGAAACCGTGGAGCAGCCCCTGCTGGACCGGGCACTCATCGAGGAGGCCGCGAAGAAGTCCGGGCTGCTGTGGGTCGACGGTCAGGCGCTGTGGCACGCCTGGGTGGACGGCGCGGTCGTGGTGGTCGGCGGCGGCCCCGGCGAGCAACCGCTGCCCGGACTCACCCCCGGCCGTACGGCCCTGGTCACGCTCCGCAGCAAGGACAAGGGCGGCCGGCTGGTCGCCTTCCCGGCCGTGGTCTCGGAACTGCCCGCGCACGAGGACGCGTGGACCGCCGCCGTCACGGAGCTCAAGGGCAAGCGGCTCAACGCGCCGGACGCCGAGACGATGACCGGGCGCTGGGCGCGCGAGTGCCGCGTACTGCGCCTGGAGCCCGCGGGGGCGCCCACCGAGCGGCCCGGCCTGATGCCGGAGCACAGCGGCGCCGCGGTCCCGGTTCCCACCGCCGCCACCACCCGCCGGCCGGCTCCGGCCGGTCTGCCGAAGCTGCTGTTCCGGCGGCGCGGCCGCCGGTGAGGGCGGCTACGGCGTCACGGAACGGCCGTAGTCGACGACCTCGTCCTTGTCGGGGGCGCGCAGCGTGAAGTCCTTGCCCCAGTCGGCCATGGTCAGCGTGCCCGCGCCGCCGGCCCGTTCGTAGCGCAGCGGGTAGGGCGTGCCCTCCAGGGAGACGTCGATCGTGCCGCCGCTGCCGCCGTCCGCGGTGACGGCGACGGTGCGGACGGAGCCGACCTTGCGGTGGTCGCCGAGCGCGAGGTCGCCGCGCAGCACGAAGAATCCGTCCAGCAGCACCTCCTTGTCCGTGAAGCCGCTGAACTGGCGGTAGGCGGGATCGCCGGTGGGCACCTTGACGTACTTGTCCTTGAGCTTGGCGCCGACCTCGTCGCCGTAGAAACCCGCGCCCGCCTTCAGGTACAGGTCCTTGCCGACCCGCAGCAGCTCGAAGGTGCTGCCCTTGGTGCTGACCTCGCCGAAGCCGCCGTTGCCGCGCAGCCGCATGTCGAGGGTGTAGGTGCGGCCCTGGCTGACCACCGTGCCGGACAGCCGCACGGTGTCGGCGGCCTCCGCCGCGGTGCGGGCGCGCTTCTCGATGGTGGTGGGGGGCAGCTTGCCGACGCCGTTGGTCCCCGCGTCCGGATCACCCGCACATCCCGTCAGCAGGGTGAGCGCCAGTGCGCACACGAGGCTCGTGAGGGCGGCTGAACGGCGGCCGGGGATCACGGTGTTCTCTTCCTCCTGCGGTCGTCGTCGCCGTCTCGAACGGCGAAGCGGAGCCGAAGCTACCGAAGCGTACCCCCGGCCGGGTGAACAGCTGTGAACACGGTGCGAAGCCCCCGTGGAGCATCCCCGCGCGCCTGGTGCGACCTGCGGCGTTAGCCTGACCGCATGGCAGCCGGAACCTCCCGGGTCTTTCTCTCGCACCTGTCCGGCGTGCGGGTCTTCGACCCCAACGGGGACCAGGTCGGCCGGGTCCGGGACGTGATCGTGATGCTGCGGGTCGGCGGCCGCCCGCCGCGCGTGCCCGGCCTGGTGGTCGAAGTGGCGAGCCGGCGCCGGATCTTCCTGCCCATCACGCGGGTGACCGGTGTGGAGTCCGGCCAGGTCATCACCACCGGCGTGGTCAACATGCAGCGCTTCGAGCAGCGCCCCACCGAGACCCTGGTCATCGGCGAGCTGCTGGACCGGCGGGTCACGCTGGTCGACACCGGTGAGGAGGTGACCGTGCTGGACGTGTCGATGGTGCGGTTGCCGGCCCGCCGCGACTGGGAGATCGACAAGGTCTTCGTCCGCCGCGGCAGGGGACGCGGGCTGCGGCGCGAATTCGAGGGGCGCGTGGGGCTCGCGTGGCGGGGCGTCGGCGGGCGGCGGGGAGAGACCCTGACCGTGGAGTGGTCGGCGGTCACCGGCTTCTCGCTGGACGAGCACGCGCAGGGCGCGGAGGCGCTGCTCGCCACCTTCGACCAGTTGCGCCCGGCGGACCTCGCCGGCGTGCTGCACCACCTGTCCGCCAAGCGCCGAGCCGAGGTCGCCGCCGCCCTCGACGACGACCGGCTGGCCGACGTCCTGGAGGAGCTGCCCGACGACGACCAGGTGGAGATCCTCGGAAAGCTGAAGGAGGAGCGGGCGGCCGACGTCCTGGAGGCGATGGACCCCGACGACGCCGCCGACCTGCTCGCCGAGCTGCCCGAGCCGGTGCAGGAGCGCCTCCTCGGGCTCATGGAACCCCACGAGGCCGCCGACATGCGGCGGTTGATGTCGTACGAGGAACGCACCGCGGGCGGTCTGATGACCACCGAGCCCATCGTGCTGCGCCCGGACGCCACCGTCGCCGACGCCCTCGCGCGGGTCCGCAATCCTGATCTGTCCGCCGCGCTGGCCGCCCAGGTGTACGTCTGCCGGCCACCGGACGAGACCCCCACCGGCAAGTACCTGGGCACCGTGCACTTCCAGCGGCTGCTGCGCGACCCGCCGTTCACGCTGGTGAGCTCCCTGCTCGACAACGACCTGGAGCCGCTGCGCCCCGACACCCCGCTGCCGGCCGTCACCAGCTTCCTGGCGACGTACAACATGGTGGCCGTGCCCGTGGTGGACGAGGGCGGCTCGCTGCTCGGCGCGGTGACCGTCGACGACGTCCTGGACCACCTGCTGCCGGAGGACTGGCGCGAGACCGAGCTGCACGGGGTGGCCGGGGATGAGTGACGAGCGCCCCCGGGTCCGGCTCGACCAGCCGCTGGTCCGCCGGATCAGCCTGCTGCCCGCCTACGACCCCGAGGCCTTCGGACGGCTGTCGGAGAAGATCGCCCGCTTCCTGGGGACGGGCCGCTTCATCGTCTGGATGACCGTGGTCATCATCGCCTGGGTGGCGTGGAACGCGTTCGCGCCCCCCGGCATGCGCTGGGACCCGTACCCGTTCATCTTCCTCACCCTGATGCTGTCGCTGCAGGCCTCCTACGCCGCCCCGCTGATCCTCCTGGCCCAGAACCGGCAGGACGACCGCGACCGGGTCAACCTGGAGCAGGACCGCAAGGCCAACGAGCGCAGCATCGCCGACACCGAGTACCTCACCCGCGAGATCGCCGCGCTGCGGCTGGGACTCGGCGAGGTCGCCACCCGCGACTGGATCCGTTCGGAACTCCAGGAACTGCTCAAGGACATCCACGAGCAGGCGCGCGCCGACGCGGAGTGAGGGCCCGCGGGGCCGTGTGAACCCGACCACCGCGGGTCATGGGCCGTTCACGCGCGACGTACCATCGATCCATGGCTGACGACACTCCCGCAGGCGCTGTCTCGCTCGACGCGGTGCGCGCCGCCCTCGCGACGGTGAACGACCCCGAGATCCACAAGCCGATCACCGACCTGGGCATGGTCAAGTCCGTCGACATCGCCGACGGCGGCGCGGTGCGGGTCGGTGTGTACCTGACGGTGTCGGGCTGCCCGATGCGGGACACCATCACCAGCCTGGTGACCACGGCGGTCGCCAAGGTCGCGGGCGTCACCGGCGTCAGCGTCGAACTGGACGTGATGAGCGACGAGCAGCGCCGCGAACTGGCCTCCTCGCTGCGCGGCGGTCAGGCCGAGCGCGAGATCCCCTTCGCACAGCCGGGCTCGCTCACCCGCGTGTACGCGGTGGCCTCCGGCAAGGGCGGCGTCGGCAAGTCCTCGGTGACGGTGAACCTCGCCGCCTCGATGGCCGCCGACGGCCTGAAGGTCGGTGTGGTCGACGCCGACATCTACGGCCACAGCGTGCCCCGCATGCTGGGCGCGGACGGCCGTCCGACCCAGGTCGAGAACATGATCATGCCGCCCTCGGCGCACGGCGTGAAGGTCATCTCCATCGGCATGTTCACCCCGGGCAACGCCCCCGTGGTGTGGCGCGGCCCGATGCTCCACCGCGCGCTGCAGCAGTTCCTCGCCGACGTGTACTGGGGCGACCTGGACGTGCTGCTGCTCGACCTGCCGCCCGGCACCGGCGACATCGCCATCTCGGTCGCCCAGCTGGTACCGAACGCCGAGATCCTCGTGGTGACCACGCCCCAGCAGGCGGCGGCCGAGGTCGCCGAGCGCGCGGGCACCATCGCCGTGCAGACCCACCAGAAGATCGTCGGCGTCATCGAGAACATGTCCGGGCTGCCCTGCCCGCACTGCGGCGAGATGGTGGACGTCTTCGGCAGCGGCGGCGGCGAGCGCGTCGCGGAGGGCCTGACCCGCACGACCGGCGCCAACGTGCCGGTGCTGGGCCAGATCCCGATCGACGTCCGGCTGCGCGAGGGCGGCGACGACGGCCGACCCGTCGTGCTCACCGACCCGCAGTCCCCGGCGGGCTCCGCGCTCCGCGACATCGCAGGCAAGCTCGGCGGGCGCCAGCGCGGTCTGGCCGGCATGTCCCTGGGCATCACGCCGCGCAACAAGTTCTGAGCGGCAGCGCCGCCGCGTCAGGGGCGTCCTCTCGCGAGGGCGCCCCTGGTGTGCGACCGCGCGTCAGCGCCCGTAGGCGTGGATGTCCTTGACCCGCGACAGTCCGAGACCGTAGGCGCTCATGCCGCGCCCGAACGCGCCCAGGTGCACCCCGCGCGCGGACCCGGCCATCACCCAGCCGTACTCGGACTCGCGGTAGTGGAAGGGCGTGGGCTCACCGTCCACCGGCAGGGTGAGCGTCGACCAGTCGGCACCGTCGAGGTTGTCGGCCAGGTCCCACGCGATGGCGGTCTGCTGGTCCAGCCAGTCGTCGCGCAGATGGCGTTCCATCTGGGTGGGCCAGGTGCACGACAGCAGCCCGGAGCCGGCCAGCCATGCGGCGGAGGCCACCGAGGTCTCCTCCAGGACGCCCGTTCCGTCGGCGCTGCGCCGCACCGGACGCTGAGCGACCGTCACGACCACTGTGAAGCGCCGGTTGTCCGGTGTGGGCTCCACCTTCACGGAGGGCTCGTCTCCGTGGCCCGTCGAGCCGTGCTCCACGGTGCCGTCCGCGCTCCTGCCGACAGGGGCGAGCCAGCGGTGCCCGGTGAAGGCCTCGTCCAGCCCGTACCAGGCGAAGTCGGCGCTGAGATAGCCGTCGATCGTACGATCCGCTGGATCGGCTGTGGTCTCCATACGCGCGGCGCCTCCTCCATAAGGGCAAACAAAGGGAGAATAGCCACTCGCGCGACCTGAACGGGGCAGGGGCCCCGGTTCAGGTGGCGTCGGAGTCGAACGGCGGAGCCTCGCCCGGCTCCAGCCCGTCCCGCTTGCGCAGCCGGTCCGGCGTACCCGAGGAGCCGGAACCGCCGCTGGAGCCGCTGTCCCGCCCGTGGACGGCGTCGGTGACCGCCGACATCTCCTGCTTGAAGTCGAATCCGTTGCGGATCTCCTTCAGGCCGAGCTCGTCGTTGTCCAGCAGCTGCTTGCGGACGAAGTTGCGCGGGTTGAGGTCCTCGAACTCGAAGTCCTTGAACTCCGGGCCCAGCTCCTTGCGGATGTCGGCCTTGGCGCTGTCGGAGAACTCACGCACCTTGCGGATGAACTGCGTGACGTCCCTGATGACCTTGGGCAGCTTGTCGGGCCCGAACACGAGCACGGCAAGGATCACGAGCGCGACGACCTCCAGCGCGCCTATGTCTGAAAACACCGTGCAGCTCCTCGCGGTCCTCGGCCGGCGGACGGAATCCGGCGCATCTCACCGTACCTGCCCGAACCAGGTGGACGGGAGTGGCCCGGGGTCAACAGTAGGCCGCGCCGGGGTAAACCCGTGGCCGCCTCAGCCGGTGGCCGAACCGAGGACCAGCTGCACGCTGCGCTGCTTGCCGCCGCGCTTGAGGGTGAGGGCCAGCTTGTCGCCGGGACGGTGGCTGCGGATGCGCACGATCAGCTCCTCGCCGCTGTGCACACGCTTGCCGTCGATCGCGGTGATGACGTCGCCCGGCTCGATGCCCGCCTTGGCGCCGGGACCGTTGGGGGTGATGGACTCCCCGTCGCCCTCGCCCTCGGGGCTCACCTGGGCGCCGTCGCCCTCGTACTGCAGATTGATGCTGACGCCGATCACCGGGTGGGTGGCCTTGCCGTTGTTGATCAGCTGCTCGGCGACCCGCTTCGCCTGGTTGACGGGGATGGCGAAGCCCAGGCCGATGCTGCCGCCCTGGCCGCCGTTGCCGAAGGGGTCCGAGCCGGTGTCGGCGGAGCGGATGGCGCTGTTGATACCGATGACCAGGCCCCGGGAGTCCACCAGCGGGCCGCCGGAGTTGCCCGGGTTGATCGGGGCGTCCGTCTGGATGGCGTCGACGTAGCTGACGTCGCTGCCCTCGGTCTCGCCGCCCGCGGTGATCGGGCGCTGGGTGGCGCTGATGATGCCGGAGGTCACGGTGCCCTCCAGGCCGTACGGGGCGCCGATGGCGACCACCGGGTCGCCCACCTGCGCCGCGTCGGAGTTGCCGAGGGCGACCGGGCGCAGGCCCTTGACCCCGCTGACCTTGATGACCGCCAGGTCGTAGCCGGTGTCCCGGCCGACGATCTTCGCGGAGCGGATCTGGCCGCCGTTGAAGGTCACCGAGATGGTGCCGCTCTTCGCGACGGTCTCCACGACGTGGTTGTTGGTGAGGATGTGGCCCTCGTCGTCCAGTACGAAGCCGGTGCCGGTGCCCTCCCCGCTGTCGCTCTTGACGTGGATGTAGACCACGCCCGGCAGGACCTTGGCGGCGATGCCCGCGACGCTGTCCGGGGCCCGTTTCCCGGCGTCCCGGGTGACCTGGGGCAGGGTCACCTGCTCCGATCCGTCGTTCTGCGCCACGTACGCGCCCAGGGCGCCGCCGATGCCGCCGGCGACCAGCGTGAGGGCGACCAGGCCGGCGGCCAGCGGGCCGCGGCGGCGGGAGGTCCTGGGGGCGGCGGGCAGCGGCCCGGGGGCCGCCCAGGGGTCGTAGCGGTGCCACTGGCCGACCGGGAGCGGCGGCGGGGCCGGGTTGGCGGTGTACGGCGGCGCGGGCGGCAGGGGAGGCCGAGAGGGCGGTGCGGTGTCCGCCGGACGGGTGACGGGAGGGGCGGGCGCCCAGGGCCCGGGCTCGCCGTACGGCGGGGTGTCGTACGGGTCGGAGCCGTGCCGCGGGACGGCGTCCTGCGCGGGCTCGGAGGGCTGCGCGGCGGACGGCCCGGACCGGGGCGGGGCCTGCGCCTCCGGCGGGGCCGGTGACACCGGCTCCGGGCGGCTCCACCACTTCGGCCCGCCGGCCTTCCCCTGGTCCACAGTGCTCCCCTACGACGACCTGTCCTGACTGGATTGAACCAGGACTCGGCGCCGCCCGCAGCCGCCCGCTCAGCGGCTGACGGGGAAGGTGCCCAGCAGGGGGGTGGTCGAGGCGACGGGAACGGATCCCGACGGCGAGGCCGGGGCGCTCCCGCCGGGGCGCGGGGAGGCCGTGGCCGACGTGCCCGGCGCGGGGACGGCCAGGGTGGCCGGTACCGCCGTCCCGGACGCGGAGGGCGAGGCGGACGCCCGCCGGTCCGGTGCCAGGAGGGACCGCGCGACGGCCGCCGGGTCGATCCGGCCCCCGGCCGTCGGCGAGGTCAGCGCGAAGGGCCGCGTACCGCTGCTCGGGTGCAGAAGGTCGCCGGTCGGCCTGGCCCAGACATCGGCGGCGGGCCGGGCGGACTGCTGCGAGCTCAGGGGGGTCACCGCGGCACCGGTCTCGTCCATGCCGGGCTCAGGGGCGCCGTCCAGGGGCAGCGCACCGCCCAGGGCGATGGCCGCCATGGAGAACGCGCCGGCCGCCGCGAAGGCGAACCGCCGCCGGCCGCGGCCGGCCGAGCCCGTCGGGCCAGGCGCCGCGGGGGTGCTCGGACGCGCCGTCTCGTGGATCCGGAAGCCCCGGGACGACGATGCCGACAGCGGCAGCGCGAACTCCTCTCGGGCCTTGCCGAACAGGTCGCCGTTCAGCCGCTCGCCGCCGAGGCCGGCGGCCTGGATCATGCCGCCGCCGTCGAAGGGGCCGCCCGTCGCGTCGCCGTCGCCCGCGGGCAGCTCCTGCAGACGGGCCAGCAGGCCCGCCGAGAGGGTGGGGGGCGCGGAGGCGGCGATCGCGTCCTTCATGCGGCGCTGCTCGTCGGCCGCGTCCTTGCACTCGGTGCAGGTCGCCAGGTGCGCCAGCACCCGGTCGCGGGCGTCGTCCTGCAATTCGCCGTCGACGAAGGCGGCGAGATGGTCCCCCAGGTGCTGCTCGGCGCAGAGCAGATGCCGGCCGCGGGTGCTGCTCACGTGCTCCCGCCCTCCAGGGCCGCCCGGCCCGTGGTCAGCACGGGAGCCCGGCCCGGACGCGCGGCGGGCGCCCGGTGCTCCAGCGCCTTGCGCAGGTGGGAGCGGCCGCGGTGGATGCGGCTGCGCACGGTGCCGAGCTTGACCCCGAGGGTCGCCGCGATCTCCTCGTAGGACAGGCCCTCGATGTCGCAGAGCACGACCGCGGCGCGGAACTCCGGTGCGAGGGTGTCCAGCGCCTGCTGGATGTCGGCGTCGAAGTGCGTGTCCGCGAAGTGCTGCGCGGGGGACGGCTCACGGCTGGGCAGCCGCTCGGCCGCGTCGTCGCCGAGGGCGTCGAAACGGATGCGCTGGCGGCGCCGGACCATGTCCAGGAAGAGGTTGGTGGTGATGCGGTGCAGCCAGCCCTCGAAGGTGCCGGGCGTGTACGTCGACAGCGAACGGAAGACCCTGACGAAGACCTCCTGCGTGAGGTCCTCGGCGTCGTGCTGGTTGCCCGTCAGGCGGTAGGCCAGACGGTAGACCCGGGCGCTGTGGGTACTGACGATCTCCTCCCAGGAGGGAGGGGTCCACGTCTGAGCACCCCCGTCGGTGGCGAAGGTCGCGTTGGCGGCCACTGTCGAGGACTCGTCGGAGCGCGGACGGTCGTCAGCTGTATCGGTCACGGATTTCGGCTCGCCGGCCGACCTGCGGAAGCGCGACAGCACTCCCCGGTGACCCGCCGCAGCCGCACCTCCCCTATCGGCTCTGGTGGTGTCCAGTAGAGCCCCTACCATATCCACCTCGCCCGTTAGCTCCGGATAAGTGCCGAGCTCATCAGCGCGGCCCTCGTTTCCCGTCATCCGTCGAACCTCCCAACGACTGGTCCCATCTCCGGGTTCCCGACCGCAACGGATACAGTCGCCGGGCGGGCTGCAACCGTCACGCGGACAGGAGAGGGCAATTACCGGCAACCGGCAGGCGAGCTGGGCGTTCGCGGACGCCTTCGTCGCCGAGGACGACGCGCTGATACGAGCCCGCGCGCGAGCTCGTGAGGCGGGCGTGCGTCCGGTCTCCCCGGGCACCGGCGCGACCCTGCGCCTGCTGGCCGCGGCCACCGACGCCAAGGCGGTCGTGGAGATCGGCACCGGCACCGGGGTCTCCGGCATCCACCTGCTGCACGGCATGCGCGCCGACGGGGTGCTGACCACCGTCGACACCGAGCCCGACCGCCAGCAATTGGCCCGCGGCGCCTACCGCGAGGCCGGCTTCGCCACCAACCGCGCCCGCTGCATCCCCGGCCGGGCGCTGGACGTGCTCCCCCGCCTCGCCGACGGCGGCTACGACCTGGTCTTCTGCGACGGGGACCGGCTGGAGTACCCGGACTACCTCGGCGAATCCCTGCGCCTGCTCCGGCCCGGGGGGCTGGTCTGCTTCGAGGGCGCCTTCGCCCAGGGCCGCGCGATGGACGCCGCCCACCAGGAGGCCGAGGTGATCCGGCTGCGCGAGCTGATGCGCACGGTCCGGGACAATCCCGCGCTCGCCCCCGTCCTGCTGCCGACCGACGACGGACTGCTCTGCGCGGTACGGCGCGGCTGACAATTCCGGCGCCGCCCGTGCCGCTCCGCGCGGCATTCCGGCGCGCCGCCAACCGTCCGGCCGTTCGGAAAAACAAACAAGCGACCCCCGGCGCAGGTGTGCTGCCGGGGGCCCAAGGCTTGGATTGGCCGGTTCAGGCGATGGCCTTCTTCAATGCCTCGCCGAGTGCATCCGCCTCGTCCGGGGTCAGCTCGACGACAAGCCGTCCGCCGCCCTCGAGCGGAACGCGCATGATGATGCTCCGCCCCTCCTTGGTCACCTCGAGCGGGCCATCACCCGTCCGCGGCTTCATGGCCGCCATGCTCGTTCCCCTTCCTGAAACCAGCTCTTCGCACACGGTGGCCCAGGCGCCACCGGACTCGAACACATTGGTTCTCGGCCATTATCCCGCATCGGGTGACCCGATGACCAACATCGGTTCCCATCCGTTCGAGAACCCGGTCCCGCAAAACCGTCCATTTCGGTGATCGCCCACTCGCGTGCGTTTGATGGACGCCACATGTTCGCGTACGGCGATCTCCGGCATGCTGACCCCGAACGCGAGCCGCGACGAAGGGGATCACATGGCCGACACCGTGCTGTACGAGGTGAGCGACGGGCTCGCCACCATCACTTTGAACCGCCCCGACGCGATGAACGCGCTGGACATCGAGACCAAGGTCGCCCTCAGGGACGCCCTGCGGGCGGCGGGCGCCGACCGGGTGGTGCGGGCGGTGCTGCTGACCGCGACCGGCAGGGCGTTCTGCGTGGGACAGGACCTGAAGGAGCACGTCGCGCTCAGCGGCGAGGCGGGCGGCGGCGCGGCCATGTCCACGGTCCGGGAGCACTACAACCCGATCGTCACGGCCATCACGACCATGCCCAAGCCGGTCGTCGCCGGGATCAACGGCGTCGCGGCCGGCGCGGGGGCCGGCTTCGCCTTCGCCTGCGACTACCGCGTGGCCGCCGACACCGCGGCGTTCAACACCTCCTTCGTCGGCGTCGCGCTGACCGCCGACTCCGGCGCCTCGTGGACCCTGCCCCGGCTCATCGGCCGCAGCCGCGCCGCCGACCTGCTGCTCTTCCCGCGGACGGTGCCCGCGCGGGAGGCGTACGAACTCGGCATCGTCAACCGGCTCGTCCCGGCGGCCGACCTGGCCGCCGAGGCCGCCGCGGTGGCCCGCGGCCTCGCCGAGGGCCCCACGGTCGCCTACGCGGCGGTCAAGGCGTCCCTGGCGTACGGCGAGGAGCACTCGCTGGTCGAGACGCTGGCCAAGGAGGACGAGCTGCAGACCCTCGCGGGCGCTTCCGAGGACCACCGGATCGCGGTCGAGGCGTTCCTCAAGAAGGAGAAGCCCCGCTACCTGGGGCGCTGACGGCCTCCGGCGGCCGGCTGCCCCGCGGCCTCAGCGGCGGGCGAAGCAGCCGGCCAGGTGGTCGTCCACCAGGCCGCAGGCCTGCATCAGCGCATAGGCGGTGGTGGGGCCGACGAACCGGAAACCGCGCTTCTTGAGGTCCTTGGCCAAGGCGGTGGACTCCGCAGTCACGGCCGGGACGTCCGCGGAGGTGCGGGGGGCGGGCCGGCCGGCGGGGTCGGGCGCGTACGACCACACGAGGGCGTCAAGGCCGCCCTCGTACCCCTCGCGCAGCTCCAGCGCGGCCCGAGCGTTGGAGATCGCCGCGTCGATCTTGGCGCGGTTGCGGATGATGCCGGAGTCGCCGAGCAGCCGCTCGCGGTCCTCGTCGGTGAAGACGGCCACTGCGTCCGGCGAGAAGCCCGCGAAGGCCTTCCGGAAGCCCTCGCGGCGGCGCAGGATGGTGATCCACGACAGCCCGGACTGGAAGGCCTCCAGGCAGATCCGCTCGAAGAGCGGTGCCTCGCCGTGCACCGGGCGGCCCCACTCGGTGTCGTGGTACTCCCGGTAGTCCGCGGAGGTCCCGGTCTCCAGTCCCCAGGGGCAGCGCGCCTTGCCGTCCGCCCCGACGACCACCGCGCTCATCGCTCGCCGCCGGGCCCGCTGGGCTCGTGGGCGGCGTCCTCCGCGTCCTGGGCGGCGTCCTTGACCAGGGAGGGGCCGCCGAACGCGGTGGCGTGCGCCCCGGCCAGCGCCGCCTCCAGGTCGGCGATGTGCGCGTCGCGCTGGGCGAGTTCCGCGGCCAGCCGGTCCAGCACGTCGTCGACGTCGAGCATCCGGTAGCCGCGCACGGCCACCGGCAGCCGCAGCTGCTCTATGTCGGCGCGCCCCACCGGTCGCTCGCGCGGCAGCCGGTCGTCCAGCCGGTCCGGCTCCACGTCACGGAGCCCCCCGCCGTCACCGAGCACCGCGAGGGCCACCGCGGCGACCACCGCGACCAGCGCGATGAGCAAGAACCAGAACAAGACCTCTCCCGGGGTCGGCCCGACGTGTACGGCACGATCGTGCCACGCCGCGCTGTGCGCGCGGTGCGCGGACGGCGACTATCTTCGATCGGCGGACCACATTTCGAGGAGACGGGCGCGACATGCTGAGGCTGGGCACACGGGAATTCGGCGAGCACGAGCCCGTGATCATGGCGATCGTGAACCGGACACCGGACTCGTTCTACGACCAGGGCGCCACGTTCAGCGACGAACCCGCCCTGGCACGCGTGTCGCAGGCCGTGGCCGAGGGCGCCGCGATCATCGACATCGGCGGCGTCAAGGCGGGCCCGGGGGCGGAGGTCTCGGCGCAGGAGGAGATCCGGCGCACGGCCGACTTCGTCGCCGAGGTGCGGCGGCGCCACCCCGACGTCGTGATCAGTGTGGACACCTGGCGCCACGAGGTCGGCGAGGCCGTCTGCGAGGCCGGCGCCGACCTGCTGAACGACGCGTGGGGCGGCGTCGACCCCCGGCTCGCCGAGGTCGCCGCGAAGCACGGCGCCGGCCTGGTGTGCACGCACGCGGGCGGTGCGCAGCCGCGCACCCGGCCGCACCGCGTGGGGTACGACGACGTGATGGCGGACATCCTCGAGGTCACCGTGGGGCTCGCCGAGCGGGCGGTGGCCCTCGGGGTGCGGCGCGACGCCGTCCTGATCGACCCCGGGCACGACTTCGGCAAGAACACCCGGCACTCCCTGGAGGCGACCCGGCGGCTGCCGGAGATGACGGCGACGGGATGGCCGGTGCTGGTCTCCCTGTCCAACAAGGACTTCGTGGGCGAGACGCTGGACCGGCCGGTCAAGGAACGGCTGCTGGGCACGCTGGCGACCACGGCGGTGTCGGCCTGGCTGGGCGCGCGGGTGTACCGGGTGCACGAGGTCGCCGAGACCCGCCAGGTGCTCGACATGGTCGCCTCCATCGCGGGCCGGCGACCGCCGGCGGTCGCCCGGCGCGGACTGGCCTGACGGACCCGCCCGCGCCGGCCGCCGGCCGGGACGGCCTGCTAGTCGCCGCTCTCCTTGGTCACCAGCGCGACGGCCTCGTCCACGTCGTCGGTGAGGTGCAGCAGTTCCAGGTCCACCGGGGACGCCTTGCCCTGGTGGACGACGGTCTCCCGGACCCAGTCGACCAGGCCCTGCCAGTAGGCGGTGCCGAACAGGACGATGGGGAACTGCGTGACCTTGCGGGTCTGCACCAGGGTGAGGGCCTCGAAGAGCTCGTCGAGCGTGCCGAAGCCGCCGGGCAGCACGATGAAGCCGGAGGCGTACTTCACGAACATCGTCTTGCGGACGAAGAAGTAGCGGAAGTTCACGCCGATGTCGACGTAGGGGTTGAGGCCCTGCTCGAAGGGGAGCTCGATGCCGAGCCCCACCGAGAGGCCGCCCGCCTCGCACGCGCCGCGGTTGGCCGCCTCCATGGCGCCGGGGCCGCCCCCGGTGATGACGGCGAAGCCGGCCTCGGCGAGGGCCCGGCCGATCCGGACGCCGGTCTCGTACTCCGGGGCGCCCTCGGGCGTACGGGCGGAACCGAAGACGCTGACGGCACGGCCGAGTTCGGCCAGCGCGCCGAAGCCCTCGACGAACTCGGACTGAATGCGCATCACGCGCCAGGGATCCCCGTGCACCCAGTCCGACGGGCCGCGGGTGTCCAGCAGCCGCTGGTCGGTGGTGGACTTCTGCACCTGGCCCCGGCGGCGTACCACCGGGCCGGTGTGGCGCTCGGGCCAGCCTCGCCCTGCGGAGCTGCCTTCCGCCGCCGCCGTCTCGGCCGCCGCCGCCTCCTCCGCGTCATGGTCCATGTCGCGCTCCTTTCGCTGCGTCCCCCGGTCCGGTCAGGGTACGCACGCGCCCACCGCGCGGATCAAGAACGCGCCGCTTAACAGCTCGTTACGCCAGCCAGGCGCGCAGTTTCCGCTCCGCCTCCAGGACGGCGGCGACGGCGACGTGCTCCTCGCGGGTGTGGGCCAGCTTGGGGTCGCCGGGGCCGTAGTTCACCGCGGGGACGCCAAGCGCGGAGAACCGGGCGACGTCGGTCCAGGCGTCCTTGGGCGCCGGCTCGGTGCCGATGGCCGCCACGAACGCCGCCGCGGCGGGGTGGGACAGGCCGGGCAGGGCGCCGGGGGCGCTGTCGGTGAGCAGCACGTCGAAGCCCTCGAAGACCTCGCGGACGTGGTCGAGGGCCTCGGCCTCGGAACGGTCCGGGGCGAAGCGGAAGTTGACGATGACCGCACAGGCGTCGGGGATGACGTTGCCCGCGTGACCGCCCTCGATCATGACGGCGTTGAGGCCCTCGCGGTAGGTCAGGCCGTCGATGACGGCCTGCCGGGGCTCGTACGCGGCGAGCCGGGCCAGCACCGGCGCGGCCTTGTGGATGGCGTTCTCCCCGAGCCAGCTGCGCGCGGAGTGGGCGCGGCGGCCGGAGGTCTCGACACGGACCCGCAGGGTGCCCTGGCAGCCGCCCTCGACCTTGGCGTCGGTGGGCTCCAGCAGGACCGCGAAGTCGCCCTCCAGCCAGTCGGGGTGATGCCGGACCAGCCGCCGCAGCCCGTTGCGCTCGGCCTCGATCTCCTCGGCGTCGTAGAAGACGAAGGTCAGGTCGCGGTTGGGCTCGGGGAGGGTGGCGGCGAGCCGCAGCTGCACGGCGACGCCGGACTTCATGTCGGTGGTGCCGCAGCCCCACAGGATGCCGTCGTCGTCCAGCCGGGAGGGAACGTTGTCGGCGATGGGCACGGTGTCCAGGTGCCCCGCGAGCACGACCCGCTCGGCGCGCCCCAGACGGGTGCGGGCGACCACGGCGTCGCCGTCGCGGTCGACGGTGAGGTGCGGCAGGGCGCGCAGCGCCTCCTCCACGGCGTCCGCCAGCGGCTTCTCGGCGAGGCTGACGGAGGGGATGTCGACGAGCTGCGCCGTCACCGCGGCGGCGTCCTGACTGAGATCGAGCACGGGCCGTTCCATGGGGCCGACCCTACCGGGGGACGAATACCGTGGTCGGCACAGCGGCCTTCGGTACGGTGTGCGCGTGCCGAAGCCGACGTCGACGTCCAGCCCCGCCGCGCGCGCCCCGAAGAAGCGGGGACGGGCCGTGCGGGTGGTCACCGCCGCCCTGGTGCTGCTGGGGGTCGCGGGCTACGCCGCCCATCACTTCGGCGTGATCGGGGGCCCCGGGCCCGTCGAGTGCACGGTGACCGCCGAGGGCGGGACGCTGCGGCTGGAGCCCCAGCAGGCCGCCAACGCCTCGACGATCGCCGCCGTGGCCAGTTCGCGCGGACTGCCGGAGCGGGCCGTGGCGATAGCGCTGGCGACGTCGATGCAGGAGTCCGCGCTGCGCAACATCGACCACGGCGACCGGGATTCGATGGGCCTGTTCCAGCAGCGTCCCTCGCAGGGCTGGGGCACCGCGGCGCAGATCATGGACCCGGTCTACGCCTCGAACGAGTTCTTCGACGGCCTGGTGAAGATCCAGGGCTATTCGCGGCTGCCGCTCACCGTGGCCGCGCAGCGGGTGCAGAAGAGCGGTTATCCGCAGGCGTACGCCAAGCACGAGACGGACGCGGCGCTGCTGGCCGCCGCCCTCACCGGACGGCACGGTGCGGCGCTGACCTGCACGACGGCGGACGGCGAGCGGACCGTCACCGGCGGGGACCCGGCGAAGGTGCGGGCCCGCCTGGTACGGGAGTTCGGTCCGGACGTGGCCCCGCGGACGACGGCGGCCGCCGATCGGGATCCCGGGGCCGGCGCCGAGGGCGACGCCAAGAACGGCGGTACCGCGGACCGCGCCGGCGCCGGTGGCCGACAGGCCGCGGGGCCGCGCACGGTGGCGGTGCCGTCCGCGCCCGCCGACGGCCGGGGGCGGGGCGGGGACGCCCGGCGGGGCTGGGAACTCGCCCAGTGGGCGGTGGCGCACGCCCATGAACTGAAGGTGGAGAAAGTCGCGTTCGCGGACCGCGAGTGGTCGGCGGCGGCCTCCGGCAAGGGCTGGACGAAATCGAATGGCGCCGATTCCGGCGCGGCGGCCGACGACGTGCGCATCACCGTCGCGCAATAGTGCGGGCATTCACCCCCAGGCGGGTCGCTTGTACGCCAAACCCATCAGATGGGAAACCGTCTTGACGGAACGTCAAAACCGCATCTGAGGAAGGGCCGTGACGTTTCGTCGGCGCAGCTCAACACGCCCGAATTGCTCCGCTTTACCGGCCGCCGGAACTCGCCGCATTACCAACTCTTTACCTGAGACGGCCGCAACCTTCGGGGCACCTCACGCGGTAGTCACGACGTCCGCCCCGCGGACATGTCACGCCGTAACTGTCGTCTCTCCGTAAAAGGAGCACCATGTCTCTCCCCCTCACGCGTCGGATCGCCCGGGCCGCCCTGCTGGTCGGCGCGGCCGCGGCTCCTCTCATCGGTGCCGGTGCCGCGTCCGCCGCCGAGCTGCCGCAGGTCGGCGACCTGGGTGGGCTGACCAACGTGGACAAGGCCCCGGAGCTCGCCGGCACGGTCACCCATGCCGCCCAGGACTCCGGCGCGGTGAAGACCGTCCAGCAGACCGTGCCCGCCACGGCGCGCACGGTGGCCGGCCTCGGCAAGACGGCCCAGCCGGCCGTCAGCGGCGTCGCCACGAAGGCGGTGGGCACCATCGGCGGCGCCGCCGTGGAGGTCGGCAAGCACGCCGGCAAGACCGGCCTGCCGCTGCAGAGCCTGCCCACCACCGACCAGCTTCCTCTCAAGGGGCTTCCCCTCGGCGGCTGACCCCCCACAGCCGCCCCGGAAGGGCCCGGAGAGCCTTCGCTCTCCGGGCCCTTCGGGGCGCCGCGGCTTCGCCCGGTACGAGCCGGTCAGCCGGCCATGCGGCGCACCGCGGCCGCCACCCGTTCGTCGGTGGCCGTGAACGCGATCCGCACGTACCGCTCGCCGGCCGCGCCGTAGAAGTCGCCCGGCGCCACGAGGATGCCGCGCTTGGACAGGTCGGCGACCGTGTCCCAGCCCGACTCGTCACGCGTGGCCCACAGGTAGAGGCTGGCCTCGCTGTGCTCGATGCGGAAGCCGGCCGCCTCGAACGCGGTGCGCAGCGCCGCCCGGCGCCGCGCGTAGCGCTCCCGCTGCCCGGCCACATGGGCGTCGTCACCGAGGGCCGCGATGGTGGCGGCCTGCACCGGGGCGGGCGTCATCATGCCGCCGTGCTTGCGGATCTGCAGCAGCTCGCCCAGCACGGCCGGGTCGCCCAGCAGGAAGGCGGACCGGTAGCCGGCCAGGTTGGAGCGCTTGGACAGCGAGTGGACGGCGACGATGCCCTCGTACGAGCCGCCGCAGACGTCCGGGTGCAGCACCGAGACCGGGTCGGCCTCCCAGCCCAGCTCCAGGTAGCACTCGTCGCTGAAGACCAGCACGCCGTGCTCACGCGCCCAGGCCACCGCCCGGCGCAGCTCGTCCTTGCCGAGCACCCGCCCGGTGGGGTTGGACGGGCTGTTGAGCCACAGCAGCCGCAGGCCGGCCGGGTCGAGCTCGGTCGGCTCGTCGTAGACGACCGGCTCGGCACCCGCCAGGCGCGCGCCGACCTCGTAGGTCGGGTAGGCCAGCCGCGGGTACGCGACCTTGTCGCCGGCGCCCAGGCCCAGCTGGGTCGGCAGCCAGGCGACGAGTTCCTTGGAACCGACCACCGGCAGCACGTGGGTGTCCCCCAGGTCCGTGGCGCCGAGCCGGCGGCCCGCCCAGCCCGTGATGGCGGCGCGCAGCTCGGGGGTGCCCCACACAGTGGGGTAGCCGGGGCTGTCGGAGGCCTCGCTCAGCGCGCGGCGGACGATGTGGGGGACCGGGTCGACGGGGGTGCCCACCGACAGGTCGACGATCCCGCCGGCGTGTGCGGCGGCCGTGGCCTTGTACGGTTCGAGCCGGTCCCACGGGAAGACGGGGAGTCTGGACGAGACTGGCTGCGCCACGCTGGTGCTCACTTTCCGTTACTGAACGGCCGGGGGCCGCCAAAGACGGCGGTCCCGCACGGCGGTGTGCCGTACGGGACCGCCCACAACTGTCGGGGTCACTCGCCCTGCGGGGGCAGGGCGGCGATGAAGGGGTGGTCGCGCTCGATCAGCCCGAGCTTGGAGGCACCACCGGGCGAACCGAGCTCGTCGAAGAACTCGACGTTCGCCTTGTAGTAGTCCTTCCACTCCTCCGGGGTGTCATCCTCGTAGAAGATGGCCTCCACCGGGCAGACCGGCTCACAGGCTCCGCAGTCGACGCATTCGTCCGGGTGGATGTACAAGGACCGCTGGCCCTCGTAGATGCAGTCGACCGGGCACTCCTCGATGCACGCCTTGTCCTTGACGTCGACACAAGGCTGCGCGATGACGTAGGTCACGCTGTCGTTCCTCCTCGATAGGGCTGTCTCGCGCGGGAGCGCGGCGTCGTCGATGCCCGCCCCTAGTATCTCCGTTCTTGGGCGGCAGACGAACAGGAGGGGCGGTCATGAGCATGGATTTCACCGCCGGAGCTCGGGCGGATGTACGCATAACGCCCTCTGACGTGGGCAAACGGGTATCGGTCCGCCGGATCGCGGAGATCGTCGGAGGACGCCCCGTGTTCACCGACGCCGTAGGGGTTCTCACATCGTGGGACGAGGGCGCACTGGTCGTGACCCGCAGGAACGGGGAGGCCGTCCGCATCGCGGAACCCCTGCTGGTGGCGGCCAAGATCGTGCCCGACACGCCGGCCCGGCGCGGCGCGCGGGCGCCCCGCGCGACCGCCCGTGAACTGCAGGAGAGCGCCGCGCGCTGCTGGCCCGCGCCCGAGACCGGGCGGCTCGGCGCCTGGACGCTCCGGGCCGCCGGCGGGTTCACCCGCAGGGCCAACTCCGCGCTGCCGCTCGGCGAGCCGGGCATGCCGGTGGCGGCCGCGGCCGAGGCGGTGACCCGCTGGTACGGCGAACGCGGGCTGCCCGCGTACATCCAGGTCACCACGGGCGGCGAGGAGGGCGACGAGGCCCTCGCGGCGTCGCTCGACGCCCTCGGCTGGACCGCCGAGGGCCACGCCCTGCTGCGCACCGCCCCGCTGGCGCCGCTCGCGGACCTGCCGGGCGCCGAACAGGTGCGGCCGGCACGTGAGGTGGACGCCGGGTGGCTCGCCCGCTACCACCGCACCGGCGGCCTCGGCGACGCGGCACTGGCCGTGCTCACCGGTGGCCCCTCCGTGTGGCTGGCGAGCGTGCCGGGCGCCGCGGGCGGCGCGCCCGCCGCGATCGGCCGGTGCGTGGTCGACGGACGCTGGGCGTCCTTCGCCGCCGTCGAGACCGACCCGGCCGCGCGACGGGGCGGGCTGGCCACGGCGGTCGTGGCGGCACTGGCCCGCAAGGCCCTGGAGGAGGGCGCCTCGGGGGCGTACCTCCAGGTCGAGGCGGACAACGAGGGCGCCCGCGCGCTCTGGGACCGGCTGGGCTTCGGCACACACCACGCGTACCACTACCGGCGCGGGCCGCGCCCGGCGGACGGTTAGGAGCGGCGGCATGGACGACTCCGTCAGGCGGCGCTTCGCCGAAGCAGCCCGCGAACCGCGCCCGGACCTGGCGACGCTGTGCCTGCTCGTCGGCGAGGAGGCCGACCCCGGCCTCGGCGAGGCCGGGACGGACGCCGCGCAGATCGAACTCGACCGGCTCGCCGGGCTCCTGCCGTACGGGCTCACCGGGCCCGCCGACTGGGCCGCCGCCACGGCCGCCCTGCTCGGCGGCCGGCTCGGCTTCGGCGGGACACCAGCGGACTACCAGCGGCTGGACTCCTCGCTGCTGCACGAGGTCCTGCGGCGGCGGCGCGGGCTGCCCATCCTGCTGTCCGTGGTGTGGATCGAGGTCGCCCGGCGGGCCGGTGCGCCGGTCTACGGCGTCGCCCTCCCCGGCCACTTCGTGGTCGGCTTCGGCGACCCGGCCGGCGCGTTCGTGCTCGCCGACCCCTTCAACGGCGGGCGCCCCCTGGGCGACGAGGACGTACGCCTGCTCGTGGCGGGCGCCACCGGGTCCGTTCCGTCCCCGGCGATGCTCGGCCCGGCCGACCCGCTGGACATCGTGCTGCGCGTGCTGAACAACATCCGTGCCTGGGCCGACGCACGCCCCGAGCACCTCGCGGTGCAGCTGTGGGCGGTCGAGCTCTCGCTGCTCCTGCCGCAGCATCCGGGGCGGTTGCGGCAGGAGCACGCGCAACTGCTGGTGCGGGCGGGGGATTTCGCGCGGGGCGCGGCCGAGATGGAGGCTTGTGCGGAGGTGCTCGACGCGGCGGAGCCGGGGAGGGCGGGGGCGTTGCGGCACCAGGCGCGGGCGGCGCGGGCGCTCCTCAACTGACCGCTGCGCTGGCTGTCCGGGTGGGTTTTTTCCCCGCCCGCCCTCCCTCCCCCAACCTTCGGCCGGGGGTGCCCCCAGCCCTGTGAAGTCAGGGCGCCCCGGCGCGCGTTTCGTGGGGGCCGGGGTCGGGGCCTCCGGGGCTGGCCATTCTGGACAGCACATTTCGGTGCCTCCGGCACAATCTGTTGATCACCCCGGGTCATGCACCCAAATATGCTCCACAGTCCAGAACACCCACCCCTCCGACCCCGCCCCCTCCGTTTCGTCATGCGCCTGATCCCCGGTGGGGGGGTATGGAGGCGGACCGTGCTCGGGCCACCGTTTACGCACCGCACGCCAGCCGCCCAGGCAACCGCCGCCTCACCGCCACACCGGCAGTGGAGTTCTACGGGGCCTCGGCAAGACGACCCGGCCGAGCCACTCGCAGGCGCCGCCGAGCGCACAGGACCGGACGACCTCACCGCCCGCAGCCACGTCTACGTCCGGCACCCTGCGGAACGCGCCGCCGCGCGGAACCCCATGAGACCCGCGATCCCCCCGGAGA
The DNA here is from genome assembly GCF_044753585.1 of Streptomyces sp. NPDC088354. Lineage (NCBI taxonomy): Bacteria > Bacillati > Actinomycetota > Actinomycetes > Kitasatosporales > Streptomycetaceae > Streptomyces > Streptomyces sp. NPDC088354. The sequence continues at coordinate 116,806 of NZ_JBIVNJ010000019.1, forward strand.
CACCCCGCACGACAGCCGCCCAGACAACTGCCGCCTCGGCGACCTGGACATCGACCTCGGCGAGACGATCCGGACGAGCCACTTGCACGCGCCACCGAGCGCACAGGACCGGACGACCTCACCGCCCGCAGCCGCGTCTACGTCCGGCACCCTGTGGAACGCGCCGCCGCGCGGAACCCCATGAGACCCGCGATCCCCCCGGAGACACCCCGCACGACAGCCGCCGCATCGCCCCCGCACCGGCATAGGCGTTCGGCGCGGCCTCGGCGAGACGATCCGGACGAGCCACTTGCACGCGCCACCGAGCGCACAGGACCGAACGACCTCACCGCCCGCAGCCACGTCTACGTCCGACTCCCTGTGGAACGCGCCGCCGCGCGGAACCCCATGAGACCCGCGATCCCCCCCGGAGACACACCGCCCACCAGCCGCCGCATCGCCCGCACACCGGCGGCAGACGCTCGGGGAACCCCATGGGACGCTGCGCGCCCTCACAGCCGCTCGGCCTGTGTCCAGGCAACCGGGGTCACCCGGACCGCCTCTATACCCCCCACCGGGGATCAGGCGCGACAACCTACGGAGGGGGCGGGGTCGTAGGGGTGGGTGTTCTGGACTGTGGAGCATATTTGGGTGCATGACCCGGGGTGATCAGTTGAGGCTGCTTGAGGCACCTAAATGTGCTGTCCAGAATGGCCAGCCCCGGAGGCCCCGCACCCGGCCCCCACGAAACGCGCGCCGGGGTGACTGACCGCGCCGGGCACACGGGAGGGCGGGCGGGGGAAAAACCAGGTCAGAGCCAGCCGCGGTCGAGCGCGATCCGCACCGCCTCCCCCCGATTCCGCGCCCCCGCCTTCTGCATCGCCGTCGAGAGGTAGTTGCGAACCGTCCCCTCGGACAGATGCAGCCGGCGCGCGATCTCCGCGTTGACGGAGCCGTCGGCCGCCGCCCGCAGAACCTCCCGCTCGCGCGCGGTGAGCGGATCCGCACCGCCGCTGAGGGCGGCCGCCGCGAGCGCCGGGTCGATGACCTTCTCCCCGCGCAGAACCGCGCGCACCGCGTCCGCGAGCCGCGCCGCGGGGGCGTCCTTGACCAGGAACGCGTCGGCGCCGGCCTCCATCGCGCGGCGCAGGTAGCCGGGCCGCCCGAAGGTGGTGACGATGACGACCCGCACGTGCGGCAGCTCGGCCCGCAGCGCGGCCGCCGCGTCGAGGCCGGTCATGGCGCCGGGCATCTCGATGTCGAGGAGGGCGACGTCCGCCTCCGCGGTGCGCGCGGCCGCGACGGCGTCCTCGCCGCGCGAGACCTGGGCGACGACCTCGATGTCATCCTCCAGCCCCAGCAGCGCGGCCAGTGCCTCCCGCACCATCGACTGGTCCTCCGCCAGCAGCACCCGGATCATGGGCGGCAGCGTAGCCCGCCGGGACGAACGCGCGGAGGGTGAAACCGCGTCCGCCCTCCGTCTCCAGGCGGCCGCCGGCCAGCAAAAGCCTTTCCTCCAGCCCTGTGAGGCCGTTGCCGCGCCCGGTGCCGCTCGGGCCGCGCCCGTCGTCGGAGACGGTCAGGCAGACCGTTCCGCCGCCGCCCGCGCCTACGGCGACAGCGCACCGCCGGGCGCCGCTGTGCCGTACGACGTTGGTGACGGCCTCGCGCAGGGCCCAGGCGAGGGCCGCCTCCGCCTCCGGGGTCAGCGCGGCGGTCACCTCGGTGGGCAGGTCGGCGCGGATACCGGCGGTCCGCAGCGCGCCGCGGGCCGCGATCAACTCGTCGGCGAGATTGGCCCGCCGGTAGCCGCTGACGGCCTCGCGGACGTCGACCAGGGCCTGGCGGCTGACCCGCTCGATGTCGGCGACCTGCGCCGCGGCGTCCCCGGGCCGGTCGGGCAGCATGCGCCCGGCGAGTTCGCTCTTGAGGGTGATCAGGGACAGCGAGTGCCCCAGCAGGTCGTGCAGGTCGCGGGCCAGCCGGAGCCGTTCCTCGGTGGCGGCCAGCTGCGCGATGGTCTCGCGGGCCTCGCGCAGCTCGCGGGTGGTGCGGACCAGCTGCCGTACGCCCGTCATCGCGAAGCCGCCGAGCATGCACGGTACGAGGAGCGAGACCAGCGTGATGCCGTCCGCGCCGCGCGGCCAGGCGCACAGCGCGAGCACCCCGGTGACCAGGGGGATCACCCAGCGGGCCTGGCGGCCGGGCAGGACCGCGCCGCAGCCGACCGACAGGTAGACGAAGAGCACGAGGAACGCGCTGCCGAGGGTCAGTCCCAGCACCAGGGCGAGCGCCCCGAGCAGTCCCAGTACCCCGTACACCCAGGGCGGCTGCCGTTCCGCGTTGGTCCGCCGGAAGACCAGCCCGAGGTAGAGCGTGACGTAGACGGCGAGCCCGGTCCAGCCCAGCACGGTGGCGAGCAGGCCGTGCCCGCCGTCGGCCAGATCGCTGACCGGGGAGCCCAGGTAGAGCATCCACATCGCGATCCAGATCAGCTTCACAAGTGCCTGCCGGCGGTTCTCCGGCGCCCGGCCGATCGCCGTGGTGTCGTCCGCCTCGACGGCCTCCCGCCAGCGCGTCGCTCCCGCGGCCACGTCGCGCTCCCTTCCGGCCCTCAGGCCTTCGCGGTGTCCTTGCGGTACATCCAAGCGGCTGTGCCCGCGAAGAGCACCAGGTAGACCAGGAGCACCGCCACGTCGCGCAGGTGCGGGGCGTGGCCGAGCTCGACGGCCTGGCCGAGCGCGGCGTACGGGCGCGCCGGGAGCACGTCGGCGATGTGCCGCAGCCACCCCGGGAAGGAGCTGTACGGCATCCACAGGCCGCCGAGCAGCGCCATGCCGAAGTAGGCGATCATCGCGACCGGGCGGGCCACGTCCGCGCTCGCGACGTAGCCGATGGCCACGCCCAGCGCGGCGAAGACGAAGCTGCCGGCCCAGCTGGTCAGCAGCACGCCGCCCCACTGCCAGGCGTCCAGCCGCACGCCCTTGACGGCCGCGCCCGCGATCAGGACGAGGACGATCGAGGGCAGGCTGACGGTGGCCGCGGAGGCGATCTTCGCCAGGACGTAGCCGCGGCCGGGCAGCGCGGTCAGCCGCAGCTGCCGGACCCAGCCCCGGTCGCGCTCGCGGGCGATGCGCTCGGAGTTGCCCATGAGCACGGCGGTCATGGCGCCGAAGGCGCACATCGCGACCATGTAGTACGTCACCAGGGAGCTCTTCTGACCTGCCGTCAGAATCAGGAAGAGCAGCACCGGGTAGAGCACCGAGAAGAACATGAACTTGCGGTTGCGCAGGACGCGCAGGATCTCCAGCTTGACCAGCGTCCTCATCGGGCCGCCACCTCCTCGTCCTTGGCCGCGGCGACCGGCGCCGCCGGTTCCGTGCCGGCGGTGCCTGCGGTGATGGCCAGGAAGGCCTGTTCCAGGCCGAGCCCGGCGACTTCCAGGTGGCGGGGGTAGAGCCCGGCCGCGTAGACGGCGTGCACGGTCGCGTCGGCGTCGGTGGACCGCAGGCGCACGGTGGGCCCGGTCACCTCGGCCGCGGTGACCCCGGGCAGCGCGAGCAGCGCCGCCTCGTCCCAGGCGGTGTCCAGGTCGAAGACGATCCGCCGGGCCCCGGCACGTGCCTTGATCTCCGAGGCGGTGCCGTCGGCCAGCAGCCGTCCGCCCTGCAGGACGAGCACGCGGTCGGCGACCGCGTCCGCCTCCTCCAGGTAGTGGGTGGCGAACAGCACGGTGCGGCCCTGCCGCACCTGGCCGCGCATGGCGTCCCAGAAGGCCTGGCGCGCGGAGACGTCCATGCCGGTGGTGGGCTCGTCCAGGACCAGCAGGTCGCTCGCCCCGGCGGTGGCGAGGGCGAAGCGCACGCGCTGCTCCTGGCCGCCGGAGAGCTTGTTGACCTTGCGGCCGGCGATCGCCTCCAGGCCGGCGTCCGCGAGCACCTCGGCGACGGGGCGGGGGCGGGGGTGCAGGTCGCAGGCGAGCCGCACGATCTCCCGGACGGTGACGTCCTCCATGAGGCCGCCGCTCTGCAGCACGGCGCCGACCAGCCCCTCGGAGATCGCGCGGCGCGGCGGGCGGCCGAAGATCTCGACGGTGCCGGAATCGGGGGTGCGCAGGCCCAGCAGCAGGTCCAGGGCGGTGGACTTGCCGGCGCCGTTGGGGCCGAGGAGGGCGACGGTCTCGCCCGGGTGGAGGGTCAGGGTCAGGTCGTCGACGGCCCGTACCGGGCCGAAGCTCTTCGTCACGTGCGTGAACGCGATGGCGGTCATGGCATCAGAATCCCGGTGCGGGGGTCCGCCCGGCAGTGCCCGGCGTCCCGTTCCGCGCATGACAGATGTCATGGGTGTGGCCCCGGTACGGGTACCGGGGCCACACCCATGGCGCTCGTGGCGGAAGGCTCAGGCGGTCAGGAGGTGCCCTCCACGGTGACCGTCTTCTTCGTCGGGTCGTCCGTCCGCAGCGCGGGCAGCATCGCCGAGGCGACGTCCTGCGGGGTGACGGCGGTCTTGCTGCCGTCCCCACGGGTGACCAGCACGCCGTCGAAGGCGCCGCCGTACAGGCCCTTGAGCACCTTGGTGTCGATGTACGGGGTCAGGTTGCCGTCCTTGTCCGGGACCATCGACAAGATCTCCGACAGCGAGTGCTCCGGGCTGAACGGGACGGGGTTGCCGCTGCCCGCCTTCACGTAGACGAAGCCCGACATCGCGGTCTTGCCGAAGCCGTTGACCGCCGCGTCGAGCGCGGCCTGGGTGACCTTGGGCTCGACGGTGGTGGCCGCCAGCGTGACCAGGCCGGGCTTGCCGCTGGCGACCTGCGTGGCGTAGGCCGCCGCCACCTTGTCCACCGAGCCGTCGACGTCGATGGCCTGGTGCGGCTTGCCGGCGACGGCGACGGCCTTGCCGGACACGAACGTGACCTTGCCCTCGGAGCCGGCGCCGCCGAGGCCGGCGGAGAGCTTCTCCAGCTGCGCGCGGAGCTTGTCCTTGTCGGTGTCCACGACGGGGTCGACCTCGCGGGTACCGCCGAAGAGCGAGCCGATCACCGTGACCGGGTTGTAGTCGCGGCGCGCCACGTTGCGGACGGTGGCGTCGGTGTCGAGGACCAGTCCGGCGGCCGAGGGCTTCAGCTTCCGGGTCTGGTCGCCGACGGTGACGGTGATCGCCGTGTCCTTGCGGGGGCCGAGCTGCGCGTCGAGCGCCGCCGTGGCCTGGTCCTTGGACTTGCCGCCGATGTCGACGCCGTAGACGGTGGTGCCGGCCGGGACGTCGGAGTGGTCCATCAGCAGGCCCGCCGTGTAGGCGATGCCGAGCAGGGCCACCACGGCCACGCCCGCCAGTATCAGCTTGGAGCGTCCCTTGGGCTTCGGGGCCGGCTCGTCGTCCTCCTGGAAGTGGTACGCGTCGCCGCCGGCCGGGACCGGGCGGGTCACCGCGGGGCCCGCGGGGGGCACGGCCGGGATGCCGCTGACGACCGTGTCACCGGACAGCCGCTCCCCCGCGGGCGCGAAGGCGCCGGGGAAGGGCTCCTGGTGCGGCGCGGCGTGCGGGGCGCCGGCCGGGGGGATCCGCATGTCGCCGGTCATCGGGCCCGTGGTGGGGCCGGACGGGGGCTGGAAGCTGCGGAAGGGGGTACCGGGACCGCCGGGGCCGGGGCCGGGGCCGGGGCCACCCGGACCGCCGGGACCGCCGGTGCCGGGGCCGGGGCCACCCGGACCGGACGCACCGCCGGGACCGCCGGGACCCGCCTGGCCGGGGAACGGCCGGGAGCCGGGGGCACCGGGCCCGCCCGGGCCCATGGGGCCGTCGGTGAGGTACGGGATGCCGGGACGGGGCGCGCCGCCGGGGGCACCGGGGCCACCCGGACGACCGGGGCCACCAGGACGGCCGGGACCGCGCTCCTGGCCGGTGGGCCGCGAGGGGAGGTCGCCGAGTTGCATCGGCTGCGTGATCTCCGGGGCGGCGAAGTCCTGGGCCGGCCCGGGGGCGGGTGCCGGGGCGGGCGGCGCCGCCTCGGGCGCCTGCGGCGCGGGAGTGGCCTTGCGCGGGGCGAACCAGTCGCTGGTCGGCTTCGCGCCGCCCTGCGCCGGGATCTCCGGCTCGGGGGCCGGGGCGGGTGCGGGCACCGGCTCGCCCTGCCCGGCGCCGGTGGCACCGTTGCCGCCGCCGGCGGGGGTCCATCCCGCGGCCGGCTGCGCCGGTTCCGGGGCGGGGCCGGCGGCCGGGGAGGCGGGGGCCTCGCCCTCGGCGCCGCCGTCGACGGTCGTACGGACCACGACGGGCGGAATCGGCCGGGACCCGGGGATGTTGATCCGGATCCGCGTGGTCAGCGTGGTCTCGGTCCTGGGCTCTCCCGCGGCCGGGGCGGCCGGGGTCTCCCCGTCGGCAGGTGCCTCGTCCCGTGGGCCCTCCTGCGGATGCAGCGACGGAAACGGGCGGGTCCCGTACGGCGGGGTGCCCGAGGGATACGCGGCTCCGCCTCGGCCCTGGTGGCCGGGGGACGGACGGTCAGTTTCACGACTCAATGCAGGCTCTCCCGGTTCGCTTCGCCACCCGTCACGGCCTTCCGCGGGCGGCCCGGCGGCGCGCACCACCATACTGGGCACCGCCGAGGAGTCGCCTGCCGCCGGGGGGAGACCGCCCGTACCAACGGGACGTATGCGACGTCATCCACCAAAACGGACGACGCGCAGTTCGTGAGCGGTCAACGCGCGCATCGTAACGGACGGAACGTGGCGCCTATCGTGCCGCAAGTGATCCGCCGCCGGGAGGCCCGGGTTGGGCGAGCGTGGCCGACATCACGCCGGCCATGGCACCGCCCAACAAGTAGATGTACGGGCTGAGTCCATTGGCGAACAGGAAGTCACCCTCCGGGCGCGCGGAGCTCAGGAAGACCACGGTGAGCAGCCAGACCGCCGCCGGCACCAGAGCCCCCACCCGCCCGCCGGTCAGCTTGGCGCCGCCCCAGAACAGGGCCGCGCAGCCGGCCAACGCCAGGATCAGCCCACCGGGGAACCAGGCCGCCTGGACCAGCCCCCCGGCGACCGCCACCACGGCGCCCAGCACGGCGAGCACGGCGTATCCGAGGAGCCTCATGCCCCCACCCCCGCGAACAGGTCGTCCTCGAGGCCGTCGACGACCCCGGGCTCGCCCGTGACCAGGCGGTAGCACTCGGCGCCGAAGAGCGGCTGCCCGAGGTCGTTGGAGAGGGCGAAGAACGGTCCGTCCACCGCGATCTGCGTGCTGTGCGCCCGCATGGCAGCCGCCTTGAGCCCGCCGTAGCGCGCCTCGGCGTCGATGCGCGCGGTCACCTCGGAGTCGTCCACGACGCCCGGCAGGTCGTCGGCGGTCGCGATGCCCTCGAACAGGTGGTCCCTGCCGGCCGCGCGCAGCCGCGCGAAGCCCTCCTCGACCTCTGTCCGGGGCAGGCAGTTCCAGTAGACCTTGGCGATCGTGTGCGGGGCGCCGAGGTCGGGCCGGAAGGACGGCTCGGCGGCCAGCCCCGCGGCGCGGGTGGCGACCCGGTGCGCCTGGATGTGGTCGGGGTGGCCGTAGCCGCCGTTCTGGTCGTAGGTGACGAGCACCTGCGGCCGCGTCTCGCGGATCACCTCCACGAGGTACGAGGCCGCCTGGTCGAGGTCGGCCTGCCAGAAGCAGTCCGGCCGCTCGTTCTGCGGGACGCCCATCATCCCCGAGTCGCGGTAGCGGCCGGGGCCGCCCAGGAACCGGTGGTCGCTGACGCCCAGCTCCTTCATGGCGGCCGCCAGTTCGCCGATCCGGTGGGTGCCGAGGGTGTCGTCCCGGTCGGCGGCCAGGTGGGCCAGCTCCGGCGGGATCACCTCGCCCTCCTCGCCCAGGGTGCACGTCACGAGCGTCACGTGGGCCCCCTCGGCGGCGTACTTGGCCATGGTGGCGCCATTGTTGATCGACTCGTCGTCGGGGTGTGCGTGGACGAGGAGCAGTCGGCGGGCGGGCGTCGCGGTCATGGGAAGAGCCTACGGCTCAGAACTTGAAGTCCCCGATCATGCCCGCGACGTTGTTGGTCAGGTCCCTGATCGTCGGGGCGATCGACGAACTCGCCAGATAGAAGCCGAGCAGTACGCAGACCACCGCATGCCCCGCCTTCAGCCCGGACTTCCGGACGAGCAGGAACACGACGATCAGCAGCAGCAGCACCGCCGAAATCGAGAGTGCCACAGCGGCTCACCTCCAGGGCCTCAGGGTCGCGACAGCAGTTGCCAACCGGTTGTTACCCACTCTCGGCAATGGATCATAACTTTGTGGTGCACCGCATAGCTCGGTGCACGGGAGCACGCGGGGGCGCATGGCCGGTTCTCGCGGGTGCGCGCGCCGGGCCCGGCGGCCGTCCCCGGTGGGAGACTCGCCCTCATGACGCAATCGCTCTCCTTCCCGCGGCAGTACGCCCGCACGCAGCGGTTCTCGCTCGGCGCCCCGCGCGCCTTCTCCGTCTCGCCGGACGGCGGGCGCATCGCCTTCCTGCGCTCCCGTTCCGGCACCGACCGCTCGCACCTGCTGTGGGTGCTGGACCTGTCCGCGGACGGCGCCGCGGCCGAGCGGGTCGTGGCCGATCCGGCGGCGCTGCTCTCCGGTGCGGACGAGGAGCTGTCACCGCAGGAGCGGGCGCGACGCGAACGCAGCCGCGAGGGTTCGGCGGGCATCGTGGCGTACGCGACGGACGACGCCATGGAACGCGCCGCGTTCGCCTTGTCCGGGCGGCTGTTCACGGCGGAACTGATCGCGGGCACCGCCCGGGAGATCGCGGTGCCGGGCCCGGTGGCGGACCCCCGCCCGTCGCCGGACGGCCGCCGGGTTGCGTATGTGGCGGACGGCGCGCTGCGCGTGGTGGACGCGGACGGCGGCGGGGACCGCGCCCTCGCCGGGCCGGAGGGCCCCGGCGTCACCTACGGGTTGGCGGAATTCATCGCCGCCGAGGAGATGTCCCGCAGCCGCGGCTACTGGTGGGCCCCGGACGGCGCCGCCCTGCTCGCCGCCCGGGTGGACGAGGGCCCGGTGCGGCGGTGGTGGATCGCCGACCCCGCCAACCCCGGCCAGGAGCCCGCCGAGGTCGCCTACCCGGCCGCCGGAACGCCCAACGCCGAGGTCACGCTGGTGCTGCTGACCCTGGACGGCGCGGCGACGCCCGTGGAGTGGGACCGGGAGCGCTATCCCTACCTCGCGCGGGTGCACTGGTCGGCGGCCGGCCCGCCGCTGCTGCTCGTGCAGGCGCGGGACCAGCGCGAGCAGGTGTACCTGGCGGTCGACACGGCCACCGGCGGCACCCGCGAGGTGCACCGGGAGCGCGATGAAATCTGGCTGGATCTTTTCGGTGGAGTGCCGGCCTGGGCGAGCGGTGAGCGCCTGGTCCGGATCACCGACGAGAGCGGCGCGCGGTGTCTGGTCGTCGGTGAACAGGCCTTTACCGGACCGGAGTTGCACGTGCGTTCGGTGCTCGGCAGCGATGCGGACGGCTTCTTGCTGACCGCCTCGGCGGGGGCCGCGGCCAAGGACCCGGAGACCGGCGAGATCCATGTGTACCGGGCGGACGGCGGGCCCGGCGGCCCGGTCCGGCTGACCGGCACGCCGGGTGTCCACACGGCGGTGCGCTCGGGCGCCGTCACGGTGCTGACGTCCGCCTCGCTGGAGCAGCCGGGTGCCGCCACGCGCGTGCTGCGCGACGGCGCGGAGGTCGCCGTGATCGCCTCGTACGCCGAGACCCCCGTGCTGACCGCCCGCCCCGTGCTCACCACCGCGGGCGAGCGGGACATCCCCGCGGCGGTCCTGCTGCCCTCCGGCCACCGGGACGGCGACGGCCCGCTGCCCGTGCTCATGGACCCCTACGGCGGCCCGCACGGCCAGATGGTGGTGCACGCCCAGCGCACCTACCTGCAGGCGCAGTGGCTCGCCGACCAGGGCTTCGCGGTGGTCGTCGCGGACGGCCGCGGCACCCCCGGGCACTCCCCCGCGTGGGAGAAGGCGATCGCCGGCGACTTCGCCGGGGTCACCCTCGACGACCAGGTCGACGCGCTGCACGCGCTCGCCGCCCGCTACCCGCTGGACCTGGGCCGGGTCGCCATCCGCGGCTGGTCGTACGGCGGTTACCTCGCCGCGCTGGCGGTGCTGCGCCGCCCCGACGTCTTCCACGCGGGCGTGGCCGGCGCGCCGGTCACCGACTGGCGGCTGTACGACACCCATTACACCGAGCGCTACCTCGGCGACCCCGGACGGCAGCCCGGGGTGTACGCCGGCAACTCCCTCGTGACCGAGGCCGGACTGTCCGCGCCGGCGGAGCGGGTGCGGCCGCTGATGGTCATCCACGGCCTCGCGGACGACAACGTGGTCGCCGCCCACACCCTGCGGCTGTCCTCCGCCCTGCTGGCCGCCGGACGCCCGCACGAGGTCCTGCCGTTGTCCGGCGTGACCCACATGACCCCGCAGGAGCAGGTCGCGGAGAACCTGCTGCTGCTCCAGGTCGCCTTCCTCAAGCGGGCCCTGGGGCTCGGGACCGCGGGCTAGTTGTACGGGGGTTCCCGCAGGTACGCCGCCCGGGCCTCCCCGGGCGGCATGCCGGGCGGCGGCCCGTGGGCGTCGACGACGGGCAGGACGGCCGTCTGGTCGAACAGCGGCATGCTGAGGTTGTCGGCGGCCGGCACCACCTCGGCGTCCGCGAACGGGTCGCCCTCCGGCACCCCGTCCCGGTCCGGCCGCCGGGGGATCAGCAGCAGCACGGCCACTACGGCCGCGGCCGCCGAGAAGCCCGCCGCGAACTCGGCGCCGGACAGCGCCTGGAGCCGGAAGGTGACGAGCACCGGGACCGCGACGGCACCCAGCAGGCACGCGACCGAGATGCCCAGCGGCCGGGAGAAGGGCGCCCGCGCCAGCGCCGCCGTCCCGGCGGCCGCCGCCAGGGCCGCGCTCGCCCAGGCCTGCCAGTCGAAGGGCGCGCCCAGCTGCGAGTTGACGAGATAGCCGCCGACGGCCGTACGGAACAGGAAGCTCGGCGGCAGGGGCGTGGCGGCCGGATCGCCGTGGGCGCGGGTGAACTCCCAGATGCCCGTGATCGCCGCGGCGACCAGCAGCAGCAGTCCCGCGAGCACCCCCGCGGCGGGCCGGGGCGGTGCGGGGGCGTCCGTGCCGTTGCGGCGTACCACCAGGAACAGCAGGAGCGCCCCGGCCACCTGCCCGCCCGCGGTCAGCAGCAACGGCCCCTGCAGGCCCCGCAGGACGCCGCCGGAGGCGGGGGCCAGGAGGAGCGCCGCGGGAGTGCGCAGCGCCAGGGTGATCACGGCGGCGGCCCCGAGGACCCCCACGCCACCGGGCCGGAAGGCGGCCACCGCGCCGGCCGCGTACAGCCCGAGCAGCAGCAGGTCCACGGTGGAGGTGACCAGCGGCGCCCCGCCGACCGGCATTCCGAGCCCGGTCCACACCCTGAGGGCGCCCTCCGCCCGGAACTGGGTGAGGTCCTGCGCCACCCAGACGGCCTCGGCCGCCGCCAGGGCAGCACAGATCACGCCTCCGAGCCGATACGTCTGCCGCATGGCCACCTCCCAGGCCCCTCCGGCAGCAGTGTCCTTGCGTTCGGAGGGGATACGTGGCGCGACCGCCCCGCGTTCAACGCGGGGTCCGGCGGTGGCCGGCCGGGGCGGCGCGAGGCCACCCCGGCCGGCGGACGGCACCCGCACGGCCGTACGCCCAGCAGCCTGGCGCGCCCGTATATCGCGGATGCGTCGGTGAAGTTGCCCGCACGTAAAAGACCTTGCCGCCACCTTCTTCACGATCGCCCGCGGAACAGGGGACGTGTCCGGCGCGAGATCACGCCGATCAGCAGAAATAAGGGGCGGAACGATCAGGTGCGCGACAATCGGGTGCGCGATTCCCGGCCTCCGGGCCGCTCGGGCGGGCGGCGTATTCACGCCTTGCACCGACGGGTCACGGACATTCACCGCCACCACCGGAACTCGCCGATGCGCTACCAGATCGCCATGCCCACGCCGAGCACGACAGCCCCCGGACCTCTTTTCCGAACGGTCCCCGCGGGACGCATCTCCCCCCGCCGACCTGCTGTAAGGCTGCCGTAAAAGGATGAAATCCCCCGCACTTCACGGCGGCAATGTCCGGAATGTACAACTTCCACCCCTTGTCAGTTCAAGCTGCACCCAAAGATGCGTCGCACTGCCATCAACCTTTACAAACAACGATAAAAAAGCATCTTCCCCCTCTGACCTCCCTTGACGATCTCGCTTAGCGTTGCGCCAAGTCCGCAGACCCTTAAGCCATTGGCAACCTCCGTCACATCGTCTTTTCACCCAAGGGCAGATCCGAATGACGAGTTCAACCAGAGGCGCGACCTGGCCACCGCCCCCGGCCGGTCTTTCCCCGGCCGGCGGGGGACGCGAAAAGGCCGCCGGCGAATCGGCCGGGCGTTCCGCGCGACGCACCGGGATCGAATCCGGGATGTCCCGACGATGAGCGCCCGATCCCAGCCGGTCGAGGCCGGCGGCGGCACCGTGCAGCGGGCCGACGACCCGGCGGAACCGATGGCGGGCCCAGCGCCCCCCGGCGACCCGGTCATCGCCGGCCGCTCTCCGTCCCGGATGGCCTGGAAACGCGTCAAGCGGGACAGGATCACCACGATCGCTCTGGTGATCACCGTCCTGTTCGTCCTCATAGCACTGTTCGCACCGCTGCTCACCGCGGTGACCGGCTGGGGGCCGATCACCCCTGACAACAAGGCGATCAACCCGGACACCGGCAACTACCCGTACGGCGCTCTCGGTGGCATCAGTCTCGCGCACTGGCTGGGCGTCGAACCGGGGACGGGCTACGACCTGTTCGCCCGGATCGTCTACGGCCTGCGTACCTCGCTCCTCGTGGGCCTGGTGTCCGCCGTGGTGTCGACCGTGGTCGGCGTCGTGGTGGGGCTGGCGGCCGGCTACTTCGGCGGCTGGATCGACACCCTGCTGTCCCGGGTCATGGACGTGATGCTGGCGTTCCCGCAGCTGCTGTTCATCATCGCGCTCACTCCGGTGATCCAGAGCGCGTTGCAGACCGACAGTCATGGGGGCACCAACGAGAACCTCCGGCTCGCGGTCCTGGTCCTGAACATCGCGGCGTTCGCGTGGGCCTACACCGCCCGCCTCGTGCGCGGTCAGGTCCTGTCCATGCGCGAGCGGGAGTTCGTCGACGCCGCGCGGATCATGGGCGCCGGATGGCCTCACATCCTTTTCCGCCAACTGCTGCCGAACCTGTGGGCGCCGATCCTGATCGCGTTCGCCCTCGCGGTCCCGCAGAACATCACCACCGAGGCCGCGCTGTCCTACCTGGGCGTCGGTGTCGTCCCGCCCAACCCCGACTGGGGCTCCCTGCTCACCGACGCCTCGCAGTTCTTCCTCCAGGATCCGGCGTACCTCTTCGTCCCCGGAGTCCTGCTTCTGATCCTCGTACTCGCGCTGAACCTCCTCGGCGACGGCGTGCGGGACGCCCTCGACCCCCGCGCCAACCGCGGCTGACGCGCCGTACGGCCTCGGCCCCTCAGCCCCGCCCGGCAGCTGCCGAGGCACGGCAGACAAGCAAAAGGAGCACTCCTCGATGATGCGTCGTACGCGCACGGCTGCCCTCACGGCGACCGCGATGGCGCTGGCCATGGGGGCCACCGCCTGCGGCGGTTCCTCCGGCGGCAGCGGCAACAGCAGCAGCGGCCCGGTGAAGGGCGGCACGCTGACCATTCTCAACAAGGCGGACTACGACCACCTCGACCCCCAGCGCACCTACACGACCGAGGGTTCGAGCATGGACCAGGAGATCGTCCGCAGCCTCACCGGCTGGGACGAGACCGGCACCACGCCGAAGCTGGTCGGCGACCTGGCCACCGACACCGGAACGTCCAGCAAGAAGGCCACGGTGTGGACCTTCCACCTGCGCCACGGGGTGCAGTTCCAGGACGGCACCGAGGTCACCGCGCAGGACGTCAAGTACGGCGTCGAGCGCGGCTTCTCGCCCGACATCAACGGCGGCCCGCCCTACGCGAGCCAGTGGCTGGTCGGCGGCGCGGGCTACAAGGGCCCGTACAAGGGCAAGGAGCTCAGCTCCATCAGCACGCCGGACAAGTACACCATCGTGTTCCACCTCAACACGCCGGTGGCCGACTTCAACGAGACCACCGCGATGCCCGCGTGGTCGGCCGTGCCCAAGTCCAAGGACACGGGAGCGACCTACGACACCCACATATGGTCCGACGGCCCCTACATGATCAGGTCGTACACCAAGAACAAGGAACTCGTCCTCGTCAAGAACCCGCACTGGTCGCAGTCCACCGATCCGATCCGGCAGCAGAACGTCGACGAGATGGACGTCAGGTTCGGCCAGGACGAGGCGGCCATCGATCAGCAGCTCAAGTCCGACAGCGGTGCCGCCCAGACCGCGCTCCAGCAGTGGCCGATCGCCGGCTCCGACCTCTCCCAGATCGCGAACGACCCCACGGTCAGGTCGCGTTACTACAAGATCGCCGCTCCGGGCATCAACTACCTGACGATCAACGTCAACCGGGTCAAGGACCTCCGAGTCCGCCAGGCGATCGAGTACGCGATCGACAAGACCACGGCCCGTGGCGCCTTCGGCGGCGCGGCGTACGGCGACTACGCCGACACGATGCTGAGCCCCGGGATCGGCGGCTACAAGAAGTTCAGCCTCTACAGCAGCACCCCGGCCGGTGACCTCACCAAGGCCAAGGCGCTGATGGCGCAGGCCGGGAACCCCACGCCGACCATGTCGTTGGCCGTGGAGAACACCACCACGCAGGAGCACTTCGCCGACGCGATCAAGAGCTCGCTGGGCCGGATCGGCATCAAGGTGAACGTCACGCCGCTCGACGCCGCCAACTACTTCAGCACCCTGGACAACACCAAGAACCAGTACGACATGGCCTGGATGGACTGGATCGCGGACTGGCCGAACGCCTCCACCGTGCTCCCCGTCCTCTTCGACGGCCGGCAGATCAAGAAGCTGCCGCTGTCCAACCAGGACATCTCCTACCTCGACGACCCCAAGGTCAACGCGCAGATCGACAGGCTCGCGAAGATGACCGACATCGCCGAGCGCAACGCCGGCTACGGCGCCCTGGACGAGCAGATCGTGAAGGACGCCTCGGTGGTGCCGCTGATGTACATGAACTTCAGCGAGATGTCCGGTTCCAAGGTGGGCGGTGTCATCCCCGACACCATCCTCGCCGAGCCGAGCCTGGTGCACGTCTACGTCAGGAAGTGATCCACCCGTGATCGCGCCCGGCCGGCGGCCATCCGCCGCAGGCCGGGCAGGCTCCCCCCACCATCGTCACCCACGCGCAACCACCACCGCGCAGGTCCACAGCGAGAGGGAGGCGGACCGGGCTCCTCGCCAGGTCCCAGCACCACATGTTCCGTTATCTGATCAGACGTCTGCTGGCGGCGGCCGTCATCCTCGTGGTGATCAGCCTGATCACCTTCTTCATCTTCTTCGCGCTGCCCTCCGACCCCGCGCTCCTGGCCTGCGGAAAGACCTGCTCCCCCTCCCGTCTGGCGGAGATCAAGCACTCACTGGGCCTGGACCAGGGTCTGAGCGAGCAGTACTGGAACTTCTTCAAGGGGCTCTTCGCCGGCCGCGACTACGGCGACCAGAGCGTGCTCGTCCACTGCGCCGCGCCCTGCCTGGGGATCTCCTTCCAGACCGACACGCCCGTCCTCACCACCTTGCTGGACGCGTTCCCGGCGGACCTCTCGCTCGGCCTCGGCTCCGCGGTGGTCTTCCTCGTCCTGGGCATCGGCCTCGGCGTGCTGGCCGCGGTGCGCAAGGGCAAGGCCGCCGACAAGGTGGCGGTCGGCTTCGCCCTGTTCGGTGTGTCGCTGCAGATCTACTTCGTCGGACTGCTGCTGATGTGGGTGTTCGTCGACAAGTGGCAGCTGCTGCCGGCCCCCGGCTACACCCCGCTGACCCAGGATCCGGCCTCCTGGTTCCAGGGACTCATCCTTCCCTGGGCGACCCTGGTCATCCTCTATCTCGCCCTGTACACGCGGCTGACCCGCTCCTCCATGCTGGAGGTGTTCGCCGAGGACTACATCCGCACCGCCCGGGCCAAGGGCGTCCCGGCAGGGACAGTCGTCGTCAAGCACGGGCTGCGCGCCGCGATCACCCCGATCGTGACCATCTTCGGCATGGACTTCGGCTCGCTGATCGGTGGATCCGCGGTCATCACCGAGTCGGTCTTCGGCATCAACGGCATCGGCAAACTGGCGGTCGACTCGGTGACCAACTCGGATCTGCCGGTCATCCTCGGCACCACCCTCTTCGCCGCCACCTTCATCGTCCTCGCCAACGTCGTGGTCGACATGGTCTACGGCGTCATCGACCCCCGCGTCCGCCTCGCCTGAGCAAGGAAGCACCGTGGCCCTCGAAACCTCGCCGCACACCGCGGACCTCGCACCCTCGTCCTCCTTCCTCCAGGTCCGGGACCTGCGCGTGCACTTCCCGACCGAGGACGGCATCGTCAAGTCAGTGGACGGGGTGTCCTTCGCCCTGGAGAAGGGAAAGACCCTCGGCATCGTCGGCGAATCCGGCTCGGGCAAGTCGGTGACCTCGCTGGCCCTGCTGGGGCTGCACAAGAACTCCCGTGCCATGGTCTCCGGCGAGGTCTGGCTGGACGGCGAGGAACTCGTCGCCCTGTCCGAGTCGCAGATGCGCACGCTGCGCGGCGACAAGGTCTCCATGATCTTCCAGGATCCGCTCTCGGCGCTGCATCCCTTCTACACCGTCGGCGCGCAGATCGCCGAGGCGTACCGCGTGCACCACCGGGCCTCCAGGAAGGAGGCCCGGGAACGCGCCGTGGAGATGCTCAAGCGGGTCGGCATCCCCCAACCGGAGCGCCGGGCCAGGGACTACCCGCACCAGTTCTCCGGTGGCATGCGGCAGCGCGCGATGATCGCCATGTCCCTGGTCTGCGACCCCGCACTGCTGATCGCCGATGAGCCCACCACCGCGCTGGACGTGACCGTCCAGGCACAGATCCTGGACCTGATCCGTGATCTGCAGCAGGAGTTCGGTTCCGCGGTCATCCTCATCACCCACGACCTGGGCGTGGTCGCCGAGATCGCCGACGACATCCTGGTCATGTACGGCGGCCGCCGGATCGAGTACGGCACCGTACGCGATGTGCTGCGGCAGCCCGAGCACCCCTACACCTGGGGGCTGCTCCAGTCGATGCCGCACCTGAGCGGCGACGTCGGCCACCGCCTGAACCCCATCCCGGGCGCCCCGCCCAGTCTGATCAACCTCCCTGGCGGTTGCGCCTTCCACCCGCGCTGCGCGTCCAGGGACCAGGTGGCGGGCGGGCGCTGCACGGCGGAACGGCCCGAACTGCTGCCGGTCCCCGGCACCCCGAAGCACATCGCCGCCTGCCATCTCACCGCGGGGAGCACGCCGCGGAGCCGCGGAGCCGGGACCGCCGGCGCCGCGAAGTGACCGCGGCGGACGAAAGGAGCATGCAGTGAGCACCACCCAGCCCGTCCCCGGGCAGCAGGCGGCCCCCGCCGCACAGCAGCCGGCCGGCGAGAGCCTGCTCGAAGTACGCGGGCTGCGGATGCACTTCCCCATCCGGCAGGGCATCGTCTTCCAGAGGCAGATCGGTGCCGTGCGCGCCGTCGACGGGATCGACCTCTCGGTCGGGGCCGGTGAATCACTCGGCCTGGTCGGCGAGTCCGGCTGCGGCAAGTCGACGACGGGACGCCTGGTCACCCGGCTGCTGGAACCCACCGCGGGCACCATCATGTTCGATGGCGAGGACATCACCCACAAGCCCGTCGGCAGGATGCGGCAGGCGCGCCGGCACCTCCAGATGATCTTCCAGGACCCGTACGCCTCGCTGAACCCGCGGCACACCGTCGGCACCATCATCGAGACCCCGATGAAGCTCAACGGCGTCAACCCGCCGCAGGGCCGCAAGAAGCGCGCTCAGGAACTTCTGGAGATCGTCGGTCTCAACCCGGAGCACTACAACCGCTACCCCAACGAGTTCTCCGGCGGCCAGCGGCAGCGGATCGGCATCGCCCGCGCGCTCGCCCTGCGACCGAAGATGATCGTCGCGGACGAACCGGTCTCCGCACTCGACGTGTCGATCCAGGCGCAGGTGGTCAACCTGCTTCAGGATCTGCAGCGTGAGTTCGGTCTCGCCTTCCTCTTCATCGCCCACGACCTCGCCGTGGTACGGCACTTCTCCGAGCGGGTGGCCGTGATGTACCTCGGGAAGATCGTCGAGGTCGCCGACCGGGAGACGCTCTACTCCCGGCCGCGTCACCCCTACACGCACGCGCTGCTGTCCGCGGTCCCGGAGGCCGATCCGGACAGCGTCGGCAGGCGGGAGCGGATCCGCCTCGCCGGGGACGTGCCCAGCCCGATAGACCCGCCGTCCGGCTGCCGGTTCCGTACCCGCTGCTGGAAGGCCCAGGACAAGTGCGCGGCCGAGGAGCCGCCGCTGGTCCGCGTCGAGGGGAACCGGGAAGGGCACCTGAGTGCGTGCCACTTCCCCGAGGAACCGACGGTCGCGGCACGGGCAGAGGACATCGTCCTCGACCCCGCGCTCGCCGCGATCGAGGAGACGTCAGCCGACAGGACCCCTTGACCCGGGCTCGGCACACGTCTCCGTCGGAAACACGGCCCGCGCCCCGCACCCCGGCAGCACCGGGGCGCGGGCCGTACAGTCCTGGAGGCCCGGTTCACCTCCGGGGCCTCAGCCCCTCGGCTCAGTCGCCCGCGGGATCCGCGGGCACCACGGTCTTCTCCTCCGCGAAATGGCAGGCGCTCGCATGCGCCGCGGGGGACTCCAGGCCGCGGAAGACGGCGGGGACGGCGAGTTCGGGGACCTCCAGGGCGCAGCGTTCCTGCGCCTTCCAGCAGCGGGTGCGGAAGCGGCATCCGGAGGGCGGGTCGGCCGGGGAGGGGACGTCGCCGGACAGCAGGATGCGCTCGCGGTGCTCGCGGGCCTCCGGGTCGGGTACCGGCACCGCCGACAGCAGGGCCTGGGTGTAGGGGTGGGTGGGGTGCTCGTAGATCTCGGTGTCGTCGCCGGTCTCCACGATCCGCCCGAGGTACATCACCGCGACGCGGTCGGAGATGTGCCGGACGATGGACAGGTCGTGCGCGATGAAGAGGTAGGACAGCTCGAACTCGTCCTGCAGCCGCTCCATCAGGTTGACGACCTGAGCCTGGACCGAGACGTCCAGCGCCGAGACCGGTTCGTCGGCGACGATGACCTCCGGGCGCAGGGCCAGGCCGCGGGCGATGCCGATGCGCTGCCGCTGGCCGCCGGAGAACTGGTGCGGGTACCGGTTGATGTACTCCGGGTTGAGACCGACGACGTCCAGCAGCTCCTGCACCCTGCGCCGGCGGTCGCTCTTGGGGGCGACCTCGGGATGGATGTCGAAGGGCTCGCCGATGATGTCGCCGACCGTCATGCGCGGGTTGAGCGAGGTGTACGGGTCCTGGAAGACCATCTGGATGTTCCGGCGCACCGCTTTGAGGGCGCGCCCGGACAGCCGGGTGATGTCCTCGCCCTTGTAGAGGATGCGGCCCGCGGTGGCCTGCTCCAGATTGACCAGCAGCCGGGCGACGGTGGACTTGCCGCAGCCGGACTCCCCCACGATGCCCAGGGTCTCGCCCTTGCGGAGGTCGAAGTCGACGCCGTCGACGGCCTTGACGGCTCCCACCTGCTTCTTGAACACGATGCCCTGGGTCAGCGGGAAGTGCTTGACCAGCCCCCGCACCTGGAGAACCGGTTCAGTGCTCGTGCTCACCGAGGCACTCCCTCCAGAAGTGGCAGGCGCTGCCACGGGTGGCGCTCACCCGGTACAGCTCGGGTTCGTCCGTGCGGCACACCTCGCGGGCCATCGGGCAGCGGGGGTGGAAGGCGCAACCGGGCGGGATGCGCAGCAGGTTGGGTGGCAGGCCCTTGATCGCGTAGAGCTCCCGGCCCTTGTGGTCCAGGCGCGGGATCGACGCCAGCAGGCCCTTGGTGTACGGGTGGGCGGGGCGCCGGTAGATCTCGTGGACGGGGGCGGACTCCACGATGCGCCCCGCGTACATGACGGCGATGTGGTCGGCGACGTCGGCGACCACGCCGAGGTCGTGGGTGATGAGGATCAGGCCCATCCCGTACTCGCGCTGGAGCTCCGCCAGCAGCTCCATGACCTGGGCCTGGACGGTGACGTCCAGGGCGGTGGTCGGCTCGTCCGCGATGATCAGCTCGGGTTCGAGGGCGAGCGCCATGGCGATCATGACGCGCTGCCGCATGCCGCCGGAGAACTGGTGCGGGTACTGGCCCACGCGTTCCTTCGCCGCCGGGATGCGGACCCGGTCCATCAGCTCGACCGCCTTGGCCTTGGCCGCCTTGCGGGACATCCCCTGGTGCACCCGGAACATCTCGCCCAGCTGGTCGCCCACCGTCAGCACGGGGTTGAGCGCGGACAGCGCGTCCTGGAAGATCATCGCCATCCGGGCGCCGCGGACCTTGCGGCGCTCCTCGCCGCTCATCGTCAGCAGGTCCCGGCCCTGGAAGAGGATCTCGCCGCGGGTGACGTAGCCGGGCGGCGAGTCCAGGATGCCCATCACCGCCTGCGCGGTCACCGACTTGCCGCTGCCGGACTCGCCGAGCACCGCGAGCGTCTGGTGGGACCGCACGGAGTAGCTGACGCCGTTGACGGCCTTGGCGACGCCGTCCCGGGTGCGGAACTCCACGTGCAGGTCGCGGACGTCGAGCAGCGCAGCCCCGTCGTCCGCCGGGGACTGCTCCTTGACCGGGCCGGCCATCACGCCTCCGTCCATCAGCGCAGCTTGGGGTCGAGGGCGTCGCGGACCGCGTCGCCGAGCATGATGAAGGCCAGCACCGTCACGCTCAGCGCGCCGGCCGGCCACAGCAGCATGTGCGGGGCGTTGCGGATCTGGGTGGAGGCCTGGGAGATGTCGATGCCCCAGGACACCGTGGGCGGCTTCAGGCCGACGCCGAGGTAGGACAAGGTGGCCTCCAGCGCGATGTACGTGCCGAGCGCGATGGTCGCGACGACGATGACCGGCGCCACCGCGTTGGGCGCGATGTGCCGCAGCAGGATGCGCCCGTTGCCGGCGCCCAGCGCCCGGGCCGCCTGCACGTAGTCGTTGTGCTTGGCGGTGATGACCGCGCCGCGCGCGATACGGCCGATCTGCGGCCAGCCCAGCAGCACGATGAACCCGACCACCGGCCAGACCGTGGAGTTGGTGATCACCGACAGGAAGACCAGGCCGCCCAGCACGATGGGAATGCCGAAGAAGATGTCGCTGACCCGCGACAGCACCGCGTCCGGCCACCGGCCGAAGAAGCCCGCCAGGCCCCCCAGGAGGCTGCCGAGCAGCGCGGCGCCGACGGTGGCGCAGATGCCGACGGTGACCGAGGCGCGGGCGCCGTACACGACCCGGGTGTAGACGTCGCAGCCCTGGTTGTCGAAACCGAAGGGGTGGCCGGGCGACGATCCCTTCTGGGAGTTGGCGAGGTCGCAGCTGAGCGGATTGCCGTCGGCGATCAGCTGCGGCCGGATCGCGATGACGACGAGGAAGACGATGACGAGCGCGGAGAGCAGGAAGACCGGATTGCGCCGCAGGTCCCGCCACGCGTCCGACCACAGGCTGCGCGGCTTGTCCGCTGCGGACGGCCCGGGCCCGCCCGGGTGCCCGGCGGGAGGCTCTTCCAGGCTGCGCGCCTCGTCCTGCCCGAGTTCCATGGCGGCGCCGGTGCCGCCGGCCGGTTCCATGGCTTCGTCGGGGTGGTTGCGGGGTTCGGGCATGGTGGTTCCTCGGCTCGGGCGGGAGGTGCTGCCGGTTCGCTCCGGGTCGCCGCCGTCCGGCTCACGCATAGCGGATCCTCGGGTCGAGCACCGCGTACAGGAGGTCGACGAGGAGGTTCGCCACGAGGAAGACGATGACCAGGATCGTCACGAAGCCGACGACGGTGGCCGAGTCCAGCCGCAGGATGCCCTGGTAGAGCTGGAAGCCGACGCCGCGGATGTTGAAGATGCGCTCGGTGACGATGGCGCCGCCCATCAGCGCCCCGATGTCCGTGCCGATGAAGGTGACGACCGGGATGAGCGAGTTGCGCAGCAGATGGCGGGTGACCACCCGGCGGCGCGGCAGTCCCTTGGCGGTGGCGGTGCGCACGTAGTCGGCGCGGGCGTTCTCCACGACGGAGGTGCGGGTGAGCCGGGTGACGTACGCCAGCGAGGTCAGCGCCAGGACCAGACCCGGGATGACCAGCTCCCCGAAGGGCGCCTCGGAGGAGACCGAGGGCGCGATCAGGTTCCACTTGACGCCGAGCAGGTACTGCAGCACGTACCCGGAGACGAACGTCGGGACCGAGATGACGATCAGCGTGGCGAGCAGCGCCGCGGTGTCGACGGGGCGGCCGCGGCGCAGCCCGGTGAGCACCCCGAGGCTGATGCCGATGGCGATCTCGAAGACGATCGCGATGATCGTCAGGCGCAGGGTCACGGGGAAGGCGCTCCCCATCAGCTCGGTGACCGCCTGGCCGTTGTAGGCCGTGCCGAAGTCGCCCTGGAAGATCTGCCCCATGTAGTGCAGGTACTGCTGCCACAGGGGGTGGTCCAGGTAGAGGTCGTGACGGATCTGCGCGGCCGTGGCGGGGTCGCACGCGCGGTCCCCGCACTTGGCCTGCACCGGGTCGCCGAGCGCGTACACCATAAAGAAGATCAGCACGGTGGTGCCGATGAACACCGGGATCATCTGCAGCAGCCGGCGGACGACGTAGCGTCCCACGAGGCGTCAGCCGACCTTGATCTGGTTGTAGACCGGCACGCTGAACGGATTGAGGGCCACGTTCGACAGCCGGTCCGACCAGCCGGCGCTGCCGTTCTGGTACCACAGCGCGATGGCCGGCACCTGCTGCGGCAGGATCCGCTCGGCCTCCTTGAAGGTCTCGACGGCCTTGGCGAGGTCGGTCTCGGCGTTGGCCCGGTCGACCAGCTTGTCGAACTGCGGGTTGCTGAAGTGCGAGTCGTTGGACGAGGCGCCGGTGTAGTACAGCGGCTGCAGGAAGTTCTGGATCAGCGGGTAGTCCATCTGCCAGCCGGCCCGGAAGGGGCCCTTCAACTGCTTGTTGACGATCTGGTTGCGGAAGTCGGGGAAGGTGCCGACGGGGTTGCCGACGCAGGACTTGTCGTTGCCCAGGACGTTGTTGATGCTGTTGCAGACGGCGTCGACCCAGTCCTTGTGGGAGCCGCTGTCGGCGTTGTAGGTGATCCTCATGGTGCCGCCGGGGATGCCGCCGGCTTCCTTGATCAGCTTCTTGGCCCGGGCGGGGTCGTAACTGCAGACGTCACCGCAGATGGTGTCGTCGAAGCCGCCCTGCGCGCCGAGCACCGGTGAGGTCCAGTCCTTGGCGGGGGTGCGGGTCTTCTGGAAGATCTGCTGGGTGATCTGGTCGCGGTTGATCGCCATCGAGATGCCCTGGCGGAGCTTCGCGGAGTCCGGGCCGGACCAGGCCTTGTCGTACAGCGGGAAGGCGAGGGTCTGGATGATGCCGGCCGGGGTGTTGAGGTAGCGGTCGCCGAGGTCGGACCGGACGTTCCTCAACTGCTGGGCGGGGACGTCGTCGACCAGGTCGAGGTTGCCGGCCTGCAGATCGGTGTAGGCGGTGTTGCTGTCGGTGTAGACCTTCAGGTCCACACCGCCGTTGACCGCCGCGTCCGCGCCCTTGTACCCGTTCCACTTGCGCAACTTCATGACCTGGCCCCGGGTGTAGGACTCGACCTGGTACGGTCCGTCGCCGACGGGCTTCTTCAGCCAGGCCGCGTGGTCGGTGAAGAAGGCCCTCGGCAGCGGCATGAAGGCGTTGTAGCCGAGGGTGTCGGGCCAGGTGGAGAACTTCTGGTTGAGCTTGACGGTGAAGTTCAGGGCGTCCTTGCGCACCAGGCCGGACATCGTCGTGACCGCCGGGGCGCCACTGGCCGGGTGGACCTTCTCGAAACCGTCGATGTACGTGAAGAAGGGAGCGTTGATCTGCTTGTTCGTCACCAGGGCCGCGTAGTTCCAGGCGTTGATGAACGAGTCGGAGGTGACCTTCTCGCCGTTGCTGAACGTCCAGCCGTCCTTGAGCCTGACCTCGAAGGTCCGGGAGTCCGTGGTCGAGATCGAGTCGGCGACGACGTTCTCCGCGGCCCCGGTCCTGGGGTTGTATCGCTTCAGGCCGCGGAAGATCATGTCGAGCACCTTGCCGCCCTGCACCTCGTTGGTGTTGGCGGGCTCCGGCGGGTTCTGCGGGTCGGTCCACGAGGCGCTGAGCACACCCTTGGCGTCCGGCTCGCCACCCGCGCCGCCGCCCCCGCCGCCCCCGCAGGCCGTCGCCGTCGCCGCCAGGGCGAGGGCCGTCGCACCGATGGCCCAACCCGCCGCGCTCCGTCGCATCGGATGCCTCCTCCGGGAGCTCTACGCCACACAGGACACCTGAGCCCCCATCAGACCGCAAAGTGGGACATTGTGCACTGCGGCTCACCGGACCGCCCCGGCCCGTCGCGGCGATGAAGGGTTATCCCTCGGTCCGCTTCTGCCAATAAGGGGTTTCCCGATCGTCGGGTTAAGTTTCGATCAAGAAAATAAAGGATCGATCACGACGAACCGGCCTTCATTGACGCGGGTGTAATTCCATTGCGAAAGTCCCACTCAACCCGCAAGGGCCGCGCACCCCACTCGCACGACCTGCGGCGACGGATGCGTCCCAAATGTTTCGGCCGCGTTGCACCACTATGCCAGAGCCGGCTTAAACGTAACGTTTAATTTTCTTCATTATGTCGAACTGAGTGAGAGTGTGTGACTCGTGGGCCGTTATCTGCTGCGCCGACTCGTCAACTATCTGGCGCTGGTCCTCATCGCGGCCTCCCTCACCTACGCCCTCGCGGCGCTGAGCCTCGACCCGAGGTCCAACTTCCTGGGCCGGAACCCTCCGGTCGCGGCCACCTCGGTGTCGGCCACCTTGGACGAGTACAACCTGAACCCCGACACCCCCTTCGTGGTGCGCTTCGCGCACTGGGCCGACGGTGTCGCCCATGGCGACCTCGGACGGACCGTCACCGGGGGCCAGGTCAATGACGAGTTCGGCCGTCGTGTCGGGGTGAGCACCCGGTTGCTGCTGATCGCCACCATTGTGGGCTCGATCGGCGGTGTCATGGTGGGCGCCTGGGGTGCCATCAGGCAGTACCGGGTCTCGGACCGGGTCGCCACGCTGGGCTCGTTCTTCATTCTCGCGATGCCGATCCCCGTGATCGCGGTGACGCTCAAACTGTGGGCGATCGACATCAACGACGCCGTGGGACACAAGGTCATCGAGTACACCGGTGAGTACGACCCGGGGCTGTCCGGCACCGGGGAGATCCTCGTCAGCCGGCTGCAGCACCTCCTCGTGCCCAGCCTCACTCTGATCGTCGTCCAGATCGCGCTCTACAGCCGCTACCAGCGCAGCACCATGCTGGACGTGCTGGGCAGCGACTTCCTGCGCACCGCGCGGGCCAAGGGCCTGTCCCGGCGG
>NZ_JBIVNJ010000020.1:0-132628 GCF_044753585.1 Streptomyces sp. NPDC088354
CCCCCCCCCCCCCCCCCCCCCCCCCCCCCCCCCCCCCCCCCCCCCCCCCCCCCCCCCCCCCCCCCCCCCCCCCCCCCCCCCCCCCCCCCCCCCCCGCGACCGGGGGGATCAGGACCGGGGGATCAGAACTGCACGTCGGAGCAGGCGTAGAAGGCGTTGCCCGTGTCCGCGATGGTCCACACCGCGAGCACGATGTGGCGCCCGGTGCGGCCGGTCGGGATCGTGCCCTGGTGGGTGACGGTCGCCGGGGGGCGGGCCCCGTTGTAGTCGACCGTCAGGAAGGGCGTCAGCGTGAGCGCGGAGCGGGTCAGCGGCCGGCTCGGGTCGAAGCCCTGCTTGGTGATGTAGTACTTGAAGTCGGCGGTCGCGTGCGAGGCGGTGAACTGCCAGCGGAAGCTGTAGTTCTGGCCGCCCGTCACCTTGGTGGTGGGCCAGCCGGTCCCGCCGCGAGGGTCGTCCAGCTGGGCGAACCGGCTGTTGCCGCCCGCGCAGATGGTGCCGTCGGAGGGCCCGCCGGACGGGAAGCCCTTGGGGCCCTCGACGCTCTGCGGTTCCCACTGGATGTCACCGCAGTTGGGCACCGCGCCGTTGGCGCAGAGCTTCTGACGGCTGATCGGGGCGTCCGTGTAGCCGTGGCTGTAGGCACTGCCGGTGGCCAGGACGGACAGCCCGGCGAGGGCGAGGCCGACGACGGCCGCACCGAGTTTTCTGGGCATGCTTCGCTCCTCGGAGAACGTGGGGGAGTTCTGAGAGCAGTTGCGGAGCCTGCAGGACCGGCTTGGTCTGGACCAATAGTGAAGCTACTCCGACGAGTTGGTCATGTCTAGACCAAGAAAAGGAGAAGCCCCGGCCAGGACGGGGGGATCTGGCCGGGGCAGTCATGGAGGCGCGCAGCGGAAACGATTCTCTTCGCCGCGCGATCCAACGATAGTTTAACAGTCAAGGAGAGGTGATTCGAACCGCCAAACTCCTCAGCGCTGTGGGGTCGCCCACATTCGCGGGTCGAGCACTCGCTGCAGCCGGTACGCCACGGGGCGGAACCCCACCGCCGGCCAATTCCCCGCGGACACCGGCGATCCGGCGGCCCAGCTCGCCGTGATGTGCCGGTACCCGTGGTCGTACGCCCAGGCGAGCGCGGTCGCCAGCAGCACCCGGCTGATCCCCTCCCCGCGGGCGACGTGCGTCACGTACGCCTCGACCAGCTCGACACAGCCCTCCGGCACCACCGGGCCCGGCTCGGCGGGGACCAGCACGACCATGCCGATCTCCTCGCCGCGCCGCAGCGCGACCCACGCCCCGCTGCGCGCATCGGCCAAGGCGCCCGCGTAGTGCGTGCGCAGTGTGGCGAGCGCCGGCTCGGGCTGCGGGCGGAAGACCGCGGAACCACGGTCGGCGCGGGCCGCCTCGACCGCCATCCGCCCGATCCGCTCCAGGTCCCCCGGGCCCGCCCGGCGTACCGACAGGGCGTCCACACCCCGCGGCTGACGGCCCTTGGGCCGCACCGCCATCAGTCCGCGCACCCGCTCCAGCCCGAAACCGCAGCGGAACCAGGCGAGCGCGGCCTCGTCGTCGGCCGGCAGGTCCACGTAGTGCACATAGCGGCGGTCCGCGACCAGCCGCTGCGCCACCGTCGCGTACAGCCCGCGCAGCACGTCGTCCCGCAGTCCCTCACGGCCGCCGCGCAGGGCGTGCCCGCCGTACCCCACCAGCGCCGAGCGCGGGTGGGCGCGCAGCGCCGCACGGTCGTCGTCCGCGAGGTCCAGCGCGGTCGCCGCGAGGTAGCCGGTCATGGCGCCGTCGCCGGCGCGCGAGGCGACCGCCTCCGCGCGCGGCCCGGCGAGGATCTTCCCGAGCAGTTCCTCGCCGCCCGGCGAGACCGCGGCCCGTCCCGGCTGGAGCGGCAGCCCTCTTCGTACCTTCCCGTACCAGCGGTCCAGCAGTGCGGCGGCCTCGGGGACGTGCTCGGTGGTCAGCGGAGCTATGGCGACAGTCATGGTGCTCCGGGACGCTAACGGTCGCCGTGGGGCGGCGGCAAGCGGCGCCCGGTCAGCCCGTCCAGGCCGGATGCCGGGGGTCGTCGGTATGGACGAGGATGTCCGCGGTCTCCCCCGGCGCCGCCTCCCGCTCGTACCGCTCGTAGGCCGGGAGCGTCCAGTGCTCCTCCTGCGGGGTCCGGCGGGCCAGCGCCGCCCGCGACATCCGCAGGTGCACGCTCAGGTCGAACGGGAACCCGTACCCCTGCAGCAGCGCGCCCTCCAGGAGCAGCACGCCGCCGGGCGGCAGTTCCTCGTACGCCGCGCGGGTCGCTCGGTCCGTCTCGGGGTTCCAGCGGGAGGGCAGCACCCGCCCGCTGCCGCCGGGCGCGAGCGGGTCGAACACCTCGCGCCACAGCGCGCCGGTGTCGAGCCAGCGGTCGTAGTAGGCGTCCGGGTCCCGCCGCCCCAGCTCGAGACGCTGCGACGCGGGCCGCCAGTACGTCCGCGCGCCGACCCGCAGCACCGGCCGCCCGCGCAGCCGCAGGGCGTCCGCGAGGGCCTCCGCCAGCGCCTCGGGGTGCGCCGCGGGGGCTCCGTCGACGGCCACGCGCGGGCGCTCTCCCCCGTCCTGCGGGGTCAGTTCCACCACGCGGTCGGCCACCGCTTCGGTCAGCCGTTCCCAGCTCACGGGGGTCAGTCGCACGCCCCTATTGTGCCGGGCCCGCCGGGGCCCCCCCCCCCCCCGGGGGGGGGGGGGGGGGCGGCCCCCGGGGGGGCCCCGCGGCGACTCAGCCGGCGGAGATCTCCGAACGGTCGCCGCCCCACAGCGTGTGGAACGCGCCCGGCTTGTCGACGCGCCCGTAGGTGTGCGCCCCGAAGAAGTCCCGCAGTCCCTGGACGAGCGCGGCGGGCAGCCGCTCGGCACGCAGCGCGTCGTAGTACGCGAGCGCGGCGGAGAACCCGGGCGCGGGGACGCCCAGTTGGGCGGCCGTGGTGACGACGCGGCGCCAGGCGTCCTGCGCGGCGCCGAGCGCGTCGGCGAAGTGCGAGTCCGTCAGCAGGGTGGCGCGGCCGGGATCGGTGTCGTACGCCTCCTTGATGCGGTTGAGGAAGCGGGCCCGGATGATGCAGCCGCCACGCCAGATGGTGGCCATGGCGCCCGGGTCGACCTGCCAGCCGAACTCCGCGCTGCCGGCCTGGATGAGGTTGAAGCCCTGGGCGTAGGCGACGATCTTCGAGGCGTACAGCGCCTCCTCGACGTCGTCGGCGAAGCGGTCGCTCGCCGCGCTGTCGAGCCAGGTCTCGCCGGGCCCGGGCAGTCCTTGGCTCGCCTCGCGCAGTTCGGTGCTGCCGGACAGCGAGCGCGCGAACACCGCCTCGGCGATGCCGGAGACCGGGATACCGAAGTCGAGCGCGTTCTGCACGGTCCAGCGGCCGGTGCCCTTCTGCTCGGCGCGGTCGAGGACCACGTCGACGAACGGCTTGCCGGTCTCGGCGTCGGTGTGCGCCAGCACCTCGGCGGTGATCTCCACGAGGTACGACTCCAGGCGCCCGGAGTTCCACGTCCGGAAGATCTCCGCGATCTCGCCCGGGCGCTTGCCCGCGGCGTGCCGCAGCAGGTCGTACGCCTCGGCGATGAGCTGCATGTCGGCGTACTCGATGCCGTTGTGCACCATCTTCACGAAGTGCCCGGCGCCGTCGGGGCCCACGTGCGTGCAGCACGGGACGCCGTCGACCTTGGCGGCGATGTCCTCCAGGATCGGGCCCAGGGACTCGTACGACTCGGCCGAGCCGCCCGGCATGATCGAGGGGCCGTTGAGGGCGCCCTCCTCACCGCCGGAGATGCCGGTGCCGACGAAGTGCAGGCCCTGCTCGCGCAGTGCCTTCTCCCGTCGCCGGGTGTCGCGGTAGTCGGCGTTGCCGCCGTCGACGACCATATCGCCCGGTTCGAGCAGCGGCACCAGCTCGTCGATCACGGCGTCGGTGGGGGCACCGGCCTTGACCATGATGATGATGCGCCGGGGGCGCTCGAGGGAGTCGACGAACTCCTTGAGGGTCTCCGCGGGGTGGAATTCGCCCTCGCCGCCGAACTCCTCGACCAGGGACCGCGTCCTTGCCGGGGTGCGGTTGTGCAGGGCCACCGGGTGACCGTGCCGCGCGAGGTTCCTGGCCAGGTTGCGGCCCATGACCGCCAGTCCGGTGACGCCGATGCGGGCCTGCTCCGCCATCTGCGGGTCCTCTCTGTTCAGTCCTGCGGGGGTGGGGCACCTACGGCGTCCAGCCTGTCAGCGAAGTAACCCGATCGAGGTAACTTCAGGCGGATCCGTCAGGTGCCCGTGCCTATGCGGTCCTGACCTGCTACGCGCGGGAGCGCGGGACGCAGGGCGGCCGCCGGGAGCATCGCCGCGGCGGCCGGTGCGCGTGGGGCGCCGGCACGAACCTGCCCGGCCGGCGGGGGCGGCTGCGGGGGCGCCACCATGGGGCTGCCGAGCGCCTCGCGGAACCGGCGGGCGTCCTCGGGGAGGTCGCGGCGCCAGGCCCAGCCGAGAAAAGGGGCCAGTAGCAGCATGCCCCCGCCGAGCGTACTGGTGACGCTGAGTTGTACGAACGAGCCCTGTGCGTGGGGCAGCATACGGAAGGCGTACTCGGGGACCTGGGTGCCCAGCGGGCTCCACATCCGCCGTCCCCGATAGGTGATCCTGCGGCAGGGCTGGTAGACCGAGCAGACCAGCCGGTGTTCGCGGTGGCGGCCGGGATAGTGGTAGCGGTACACGGCCCGCTCCCCCGGTGTCACGCACTCCGTCGAGACGGCGGCCACGCCCGAGCTCCACACCTGGAGGTTGCGGGCGTCGGCCAGGAAGTCGAAGACCTCTTCCACGGTTCGGGTGACGATCACGCTTGTAGACACCGTCGGCATCGCAGACCTCCCCGGTGCCGGCGCGGCCAGCATGTGAGCAGTTCCCTCTTGGCTCCTCACCGACAGCGTGCGGGGGAAAAGGCGGCGTGTCGTGGCGGGTGAGCCGTACGGGTGAATCCGAGGCCCGTGACCGGCCGAAACGCACCCCGGGGAGGACGCGGCCGCGTGCTTTCAGCCGGCCGGGGTACCGGGGGCCGGCGCGCAGGCCCCCGGGGCGTGGAACTCGCACCACACCGACTTGCCGGAACCGTGCGGTTCCACCCCCCAGGCGTCGGCGAGCCCGTCCACCAGCAGCAGCCCGCGGCCGGACGGCTCGCCGTCGCCGGGACGGCGGCGGCGCGGCCAGTCGGCGGCCAGGTCGTGCACCTCCACCCGCAGCCGCCGGGCGGGGCCCGCGCCGTCGTGTGCCGGGGCGGGGGCCGGATCGGGGAGCAGGCGCAGGGTGAGCACGGCGCCGCCGTCGGTGTGCACCAGCGCGTTGGTGATCAGTTCGTCGGCGGCGAGCGCGGCCTCGTCGGCCCGGTCGGGCATGCCCCAGTCCGTCATGGCGTCC
Organism: Streptomyces sp. NPDC088354; assembly: GCF_044753585.1. Lineage (NCBI taxonomy): Bacteria > Bacillati > Actinomycetota > Actinomycetes > Kitasatosporales > Streptomycetaceae > Streptomyces > Streptomyces sp. NPDC088354. Next base: position 5,447 of record NZ_JBIVNJ010000020.1, read on the forward strand.
CGGACCATGGCGCGGGCCCCGGCCAGCCCCCGCGGGTCCCCGGGGGCGACGTGCCGGTGCCGCCGGCGGGCCGGGGCCGGCTCGGCGTCACCGTCGCGGCGCAGCAGGAGCAGCGCCATGTCGTCCTCGGTACCCGGCTCGCCCATGACGGTGGTCAGGTGGTCGGCGAGGTTCTGCAGGCCGCAGGGGCCGTCGCGCAGCGCCCCCGCCAGCAGGCGCACGCCGTCGTCGAGGTCGGCGCCGGGCCGCTCGACCAGTCCGTCGGTGAACATCAGAAACGTTTCGCCCGGGGCGAGTTCGGCCCGGGTCACCGGGTACTCGGCCGGGCCGAACTGTGCGGACAGCCCGAGGGGGAGCCCGCCGACGGTGGGCAGCACGCGGACGGTGCCGTCGGCCTGCCGCACGAGCGGGTCGATGTGCCCGGCGCGGACCACGAGGGTGGCGCCGGTGGCGGGGTCGGCCTCGGCGTACAGGCAGGTGGCGAAGCGGTCGGTGTCCAGTTCGTGCAGGAAGGCGGAGGCACGGGCCATGACGGTGGCCGGCGGGTGGCCCTCGGCGGCGTAGGCGCGCAGTGCTATCCGCAACTGCCCCATGACGGCGGCCGCGTGGGTGTCGTGTCCCTGGACGTCGCCGATGACGACGGCGACCCGGCCCCCGGGGACCGCCACGACGTCGTACCAGTCGCCGCCGATGTCCCGGGCCAGTCGCGCCGAGCGGTAGCGCACCGCTATCCCGGCGCCCGGGACGTCCGGGATCGTACGGGGCAGCATCGCGGTCTGCAGGCCCTGCGCGATGTCGTGCTCCTGGTCGAACAGGATGGCCCGCTGCAGGCTCTGGGCGATGCTGCCGCCGAGCGCGATGAGCAGGTCGCGCTCCTGCGGGGAGAACGTCGTCTTGTGCCGGTAGAGCAGACCCAGCGCGCCGATCGGCTTGCCCTGCGCGACGAGCGGCAGATAGGCCGCGGCCGAGGCGCCCAGCGGCTCGATGTGCGGCCACAACGTCGGGTAGCGGCGGGCGAATTCCTCGGGCGAGGTGATGAAGCGCGGGGTGAGCGTGCGGACCACCTCGCTCATCGGGTAGTCGTCGTCGATGCGGGTGAACTGGAGCTCCGGGACCCAGCTGGTCTCCTTGGCGTCGCTCACCACGTGCACCCGGCCGCCCTCGACCTGGCCGAGGAAGAGGCTGGCGATGCCGAGCCGGTCCATCCTGCGGTTGCCGGTCAGGGCGGCGGTCACATCGCGGACGGTCACGGCACGGGCCAGGGACGCGGTCACCTCGACGACGAGGTTGCTCTCGGTGGACCGGTCCTCCTCGCGCAGACAGGCGGCGGCCTGGGCGAGTTCGTCCGTGGCGTCGATGGCGATGCCGATCACGCGGCAGGCCCGGCCGTCGCCGTCGCGCACCACGCGGCCGCGCAGGCGGACCCATCCGAAGCGCCCGTCACGGCGGGTGAGCCGGCTGTAGGCGCCCCAGGACGCGTGGCCCTCGGCGAGCGCCTGCTTGATCGTGCGGCCGACGGCGGCGGCGTCGTCGGGCGTGAGCCGGGAGAGCATGGCGAGCGGGTCGCCGTCGAACTCGTCGGGGCGCACGTCGAGCACGCGCAGCGCCTCGGCGTCCAGGTGCACGCGGTCGCGGTCGAGGTCCCAGTCGAAACCGCCCACGCCGTTGAGCGCCATGTGCGTGGCGGCGGAGGCCGGCCAGCCGGCCGGCACGGGTATCCCGGATGCCGGGGGCGCCCACTCCCGAGACTCAGCCATCACGCCCTCCGGACCTGCCTCCGTCGCGCCGGGCCGCGCCGGAAATGGGGACAGCGTACCCATAGTCCGGTGGGGGGACGTGCCACCGGCGTTACGTGTGGGAAAAGTGGACGCCGCCGGGGCCACGGAAGCTCCCCGGCGGCGTCGCGAGGCCGTCGCGGGACCGGCCCGCACGGCTCACGGAGCGTCAGCCCGTCGCGGGCGGTGCGTACTTGTAGCCGACCCGCCGCACGGTGACGATGCTGCCGCGGTGCTCGGGCCCGAGCTTGCGGCGCAGCCGGGCGACGTGGACGTCCACGGTGCGGCCGTCACCCACGTGGCCGTACCCCCAGACCGTGGTGACCAGCTGGTCCCGGGTGTGCACCCGGTGCGGGTGGGCGACGAGGTGGGCGAGCAGCTCGAACTCCAGGTACGTGAGGTCGAGGGTGCGGCCGCGCACCTGGGCGACACGCCGTTCGGCGTCGACGCGCACCAGCGGCGGCGGGACGGGCGCGGCGGGCGGCTCCGGCGCGGGAGCCACCTGCTCGGCGGGGACGAGGACGAGGTAGCCGACCATCGGGGGCTGCCCGGCCAGTTCGGGGATCACATGCCCCGGAGCGGGCAGCCAGGTGGCACCGGGCGGCAGGAAGTCGGGAACGGGCGGCGGGACCTCGCCGGGACGCACGGCGCGCAGGCGCTGGCGGCCCGAGGCGGGCACGGGGAGGGACGGGGTGAGCGACATGGGGTCTCGGTTCTTTCGCGCGAGGGAGTCGTGGACGACGTCTTGCGCGGGACGACCGGGACACCGACAGCGGGCGGCAGCCGTGAATCGGGGGCGTCAGCTGTGGGCCGGGGTCCGCGCGGGAACCGCGCGACAACACTCCCGGTCGAACTGGTACTCCTGCCGAGACGGCCAGAACGGCTCGAGGTCGCTGCGACCTGTCGCGGTGTCAGTGAGGCTGGCCATGGAAACCATTGAACCACGGGCCCTGCCCGCCGCGAACGCGAATACCCGGCGACCCCGGGCGTTCGGCCCTTTCGTCACAGCGGCTGCGGTTCCGGCTGAGGTTCGGGCGCGGGATCGGGGTCCGGCCGCGACGGCGGCTCGGGCAGCGGGTCCGGTGCGGGACCGGGCACCGGATGCGGCGAGGGCGGCACCGGATCGGGCGGGAAGGGCGGCACGGGGTTCGGGGACGGCACAGGAGGCACGGTCGCGCGGGGTGCGCGGGCAACGGCGGTCATGGCGGGATGTCCTCCTCGGGGCTCGCCGGAACGGATCTTGCGCTGCGCTTACCCGACGCTCCGGGTCCTATCCTCTGGATCATGAGCTGGTTGCGCGCGGTGGGCAGCGCCGCCCGTGCGGGGCTGCGGCTGGAGCCCGCCAAGCTGGAGCCGCTGATCGCCCTGCGCGGCGCCGCGGGCGTCGCCGTCGTGGTCGGCGTGACGCTGTGGCTGGCCTCCCCGGTGTTCGCCGCGGCGTCCGCCTTCGGGGCCTTCGCCTCCGGCATGGCGACCTTCCAGCGCAGCTGGCGCCCGCGGCCGCTGCTGGCCCTGGTGACCGGGACCGGGCTGGCGGTGAGCACCTTCCTGGGCTACCTCGCGGGCGCCCACTGGGCCCTGTTCGTGGTGCTGATCGCGGTCTGGGCGTTCCTGGCGGGCACCGCGTGGGCGCTGGGCCCGACGGCGGGCCTGGTGTCGTCGCTGACGGTCGCGGTGATGCTGGTCGTGGTCACGCTGCCCACGTCGGTGGCGACGGCGCTGGGCCACGCGGCGGTGATCGCGGCCGGTGGAGCGGTGCAGGCCGCGCTGATCGTGCTCATCCCCCTGCGGCGCTGGGGGCCGCAGCGCGACGCCCTGGCCGATGCCTTCGCGGCGGAGGCGGACTACGCCCGCCGGCTGCGGCACGACCCCGTGGCGCCGTTCGATCCCGCGCCGCTGATGGCGGCGCGCAGCGCCGCCACCGTCACGCCCCGCCAGGCCCGCCGCCGGCCGGCGGCGCTGCGGGGCAAACGCGTACTGGCCGAGCGCATCCGCCCGGTGCTGGCCTCTCTGGCGGACCCTGCGGTCGGCGCGGCCGCAGAGGGGCCCGAGCGCGACCGGGCCCGGCAGCTGCTGGCGGCCGCCGCCGATGTGCTGGACGCGGTGGCGCGGGCGGTGCGCAAGGCCGAGCCGGTCCGCGTGCCGGCGGAGGCCGAGGCCGTCGTGCTCGTCGAGCCCGGACCCGAGGACCGGCTGACCGGGCCCGCCCGGCGCACCGGCCTACGGCTGATCGCGCTGCTCAGCGAGGCCGTGTCCTCCGCGGCCGGCCGCCAGGGCTCCGTCGGGGCCGACACCGCGCACCTGCGCCGTCCCACGCTGTGGGAGCTCGTGCCGCTGACCGCCCGCACGGTACGCCGGGAACTGCGGACGGACTCCCCGGTCCTCCGGCACGCGATCCGGCTCGCGGCGGTCACCCCGGCCGGCTACGCCCTGGGCGCCGCGCTGCCGCTCGGCCACGGCTACTGGGCACCGCTGACCTCGGTGATGGTGATGCGGCCGGACTTCTCGCAGACGTATGCGCGCGGTGTGGCGCGCTTCGTCGGCACGCTGGCGGGGGTGACCGTGGCGACCGCCGTCATGCAGGCCTTCTCCCCCGGGCCGTACCCGTGCGCGGCCCTGGCCCTGGTCGCGGTCGCCCTGCTGTACCTGCTGATGCGCACGGGCTACCTGGTCTCCCAGGTGGCCGTCTCCGCGTACGTGGTGTTCCTGCTGGGCATGGCCGGCGCCCAGTGGACGCAGACCGTGCCGGAGCGGGTCCTGCTGACCCTGCTCGGCGGGCTGCTGGCGATGATCGGGTACGCGGTCTTCCCCGCGTGGGAGACACCCCGGCTGCGGGACCGCCTCGCGGAGCGCATCGAGGCGACGGGGCGCTACGCGGCCGCGGCCCTCGACGCGCACGGCGCCCCGGGGACCGGCCGCCGCGAGGCCGTACGCTCCGCTCTGCTGGACGCGCGCTCCGCGGCCATGGCGTGGGACCAGGCCGTGGCCCGCGCGAACGCCGAGCCGGTCCGCGGCCGCGGGCTCTCCCGCCGCTCCGCGGACGCCGCCGACGCCGCGCTCTCGGCCCTGGGCCGCGTCCCGATGCTCATGGAGGCCCACATCCCCGCCCCTGACGCTCCCCCGGTGCCCGACGCCGTCCCCTTCGCCGCAGCACTGCGCGACGCCACGGCCCAGGGCGCCGCCGCGGTACGCACCCGGCGCCCACCGGACTTCTCCGGCGTCCGGACGACACTGGAGCGGTGGCCGCCGTCGGCGGACGACCGCGTGGTGCGCCGCAGCGCCGAACTGCTCGTCGAAACCCTCGACGACCTCGAAGCCGCGTTCCGCCCCCTCCCCCGCACCCGCCCCTCCCGCCGCCGCAGCGCCCCGTCCTGGGGCGCGTGACCCAGGCGAGGCGCGCGCCGGTACGCGGCACCCGCTTGCCGCTCACCACCCTCGCGGGGCCAAGGAGAACGACGCGGTGCCGCGACCCCGCACCCCACCTGACGACCGCGCGCAGCGCCACCACCCCGTCAGCCACCGGCGGCGGACAGCGTGCCACGGCTCGTCGGGGCCACAGCGACAGCACCGGCCTGCCGCTCACTGCCCACGAAGAGCGGAGGGGCGCAGCCGGAGCGCGCCACACGGCGACGCGATCACCGGCGCCGCGGCCGCTGACGACCGCGACCGTCAGCAACTCACGGCGCCGGCCGGGCGAACGCCCGTCGGCACCCCACCACCAATGCGCCGGCCTGCCCCCACCGCCCACACAGGACGGAGAAGAGCACCCGGAGCAGGCGACACGGTGCCGCGACCCCGCAACGGCACGCCGGCGCCCACCGCGAGGACGCCCCGCCAGGTCCGCCGCCGTACCCAGCGGCAGCCGCGCGACGGCCGACCAGGCCGGTCCCGCCGGGTTCAGACCGGCGGCGAGGCGCGGGAGACGCGGGTGTCGGCCGGCGGCCGGCTCCCCGGCGTCCCCCGCATCGGGCGGAACGCACGCGCAGCGGGGGCGGGGGCGGCACCGTGCCGCACCGCCGGAACACCGCCGCGGAACGGCTCCTCAGCGGATGGTCACGCCCGAGAGCGTGCGGGCGATGACGAGGCGCTGGATCTCGCTGGTGCCCTCGAAGATCGTGTAAATGGCCGCATCCCGGTGCATGCGCTCGACCGGGTACTCGCGGGTGTAGCCGTTGCCGCCGAGGATCTGGATGGCCTGGGCCGTGACCTTCTTGGCCGTCTCGCTCGCGAAGAGCTTGGACATCGAGCCTTCGGCCGACGTGAAGGGCTTGCCGGCGACCGCCATCCAGGAGGCGCGCCACACCAGGAGGCGGGCGGCGTCGATCTGCGTGCGCATGTCGGCGAGTTGGAAGGCGACGCCCTGGTTGTCGATGATCGGGCGGCCGAACTGGGTGCGGGTCGTGGCGTAGTCGAGGGCGACCTCGTACGCGGCACGGGCGGTGCCCACCGCCATCGCGCCGACGGCGGGCCGGGAGGCCTCGAACGTGGCCATGGCGGCGTTCTTGACGCGCTCGCCGCCCAGGGCGCGCTCCCGGGCCCTGGCGAGGCGCTCGTCGAGCCGTTGCTTTCCGCCGAGCAGGCAGTGTCCGGGGACGCGGACGCCGTCGAGGACGACCTCGGCGGTGTGGGAGGCGCGAATGCCGTGCTTCTTGAACTTCTGCCCCTGCGAGAGCCCGGGGGTGTTCGGCGGGACGATGAACGAGGCGTGGCCCCTGGACCCCAGCGCGGGGTCGACGACCGCGACCACGACGTGGACGTTGGCTATGCCGCCGTTCGTGGCCCAGGTCTTGGTGCCGTTGATGACCCACTCGTCCTTGGCCTCGTCGTACACCGCGGTGGTGCGCATGGCGCCGACGTCGGAGCCCGCGTCCGGTTCCGAGGAGCAGAACGCGGCCACCTTGACGTCGGCGGCGTCGCCGTACATCTGCGGGATCCAGGTGCCGATCTGCTCGTCGGTGCCGTTGGCGAGGACGCCGACCGCCGCGAGTCCGGTGCCGACGATGGACAGGCCGATACCGGCGTCGCCCCAAAAGAGTTCCTCCATGGCGATCGGGATGCCCAGACCGGTGGGGTCGAAGTACTGCTGGGCGTAGAAGTCCAGGGAGTACAGGCCGATCTTCGCGGCCTCCTGGATCACCGGCCAGGGGGTCTCCTCGCGCTCGTCCCACTCCGCCGCGGCCGGGCGCATGACGTCGGCGGCGAAGCCGTGGATCCAGTCACGCACCGATTTCTGGTCGTCGTCGAGCTCGAGCGTGAAGCCGCCCATGGTCCCCTCCACGTGCTGGTTACTTGCGGTAACGCCAGTCTGTTACCGGCCGGTAAGCGATGTCAACCGAACCTGGGGTGTTACGTTGCGCAGACGGGAGAAATCGAACGGGCGGGGAGGCTCGGGTGGGTACCAGCCAGCGGCAGGACCAGCGAACGGCGACCGCGGCGGAGGAACGCCGCAGGGAGCTGCTCGAGGCCGCGGACCGCGTCGTGCTGCGGGACGGCCCCGAGGCGTCCATGAACGCGATCGCCGCCGAGGCGGGCATCACCAAGCCCATTCTGTACCGGCACTTCGGCGACAAGAGCGGTCTTTACCGCGCCCTGGCCATCCGTCACACCGACGCGCTGCTCGCCAACCTGCGGGCCGCCCTGGACGCGCCGAACGAGCGCCGCGACCGGGTCGAGGCGACCCTCCACGCGTACCTCTCCGCGATCGAGGCCCGGCCCCAGGTCTACCGGTTCCTGATGCACCCGGCGGAGGACGCCGGCGAGGGCGAGCGCGGATTCGACGTGGGCCGGCACTCGGCCCCGGTGCTGCGCCGCATGGGCGAGGAACTGGCCCGTTTCATCGCCGAGCGGCTGGACCTGGGCCCCGACGGCCAGGAGGCGGCCCGGGTCTGGGGCCACGGCATCGTCGGCATGATGCACGCCGCAGGTGACTGGTGGCTCGGTGAACGCCCCTGCTCGCGGGACGTGCTGGTGCGGCACCTGGCCGATCTCCTGTGGGGCCGGCTGGCCGCGGTGGGCGACCGCCCCGGCGCCCCGCTGCTGTAGGGCCCGCCGACGTGTCAGCGGGTCACCGCCCACGGAGCTCGGCGGGCGGCGCGCAGTGTCCTGCGCCGGCGCAGGCCGGTGAGCCGGTCGGTGAAGACGCCGCCGTCCAAGTGGTCGCTCTCGTGCTGCAGGCAGCGCGCGAAGAATCCGGTGCCCTCCACGCGCAGCGGCCGGCCGTGCAGGTCGACGCCCTCGACGACGGTCTCGTCGTGGCGGGGCGTGGGCGCGTGCACGCCCGGAAGCGACAGACAGCCTTCGTGGCCGGTCACCGTGACCCCGCCCGCGTGCGTCACCCGCGGATTCACCACATGGCCGAGGTGGCGGATCTCCTCGTCGTCCGGGCAGTCCCAGACGAACACCCGCAGCGGGACGCCGACCTGGCTCGCGGCCAGGCCGACTCCGTCGTGCGCGTACATCGTGGCGAACAAGTCCTCGACGAGCGCGGCGAGTTCGGCGTCGAAAGCGGTCACCTCGCGGCAGGGCGCGGTGAGCTCCGGGTCTCCCAGCAGACGCATCGGACGGACGGTCCCGGAGCTGCCGGGGATGGTGACGTGTGGCATGCGGGCCAGGGTACGGGGGCGGCTCGTTTCAGCGCCGGTAGGGGAAGTGGATAGGCTGATCGGCGACCGATGCCTTCCGGCCGGTGCGACGGCCGGGGCACGCGCTCCGGCCGACCGCCGGGGAGGGCGACCGGGGCCGGACGCGAGGAGGATGGTGGAGACGATGGCAGGCAACGCGGAGCCACTGTCGCCGCGGGCCAAGCTGGCCGTGACGGCGGGCAAGGCCGCGGCGGCGGTGTCGCGGGCGGCGGGACGCGGCAGCGGATCGGTGATCGGCGGCCGGGTGGCGCTCAAACTCGACCCGGACCTGCTGGCCCGGTTGGCGACGCACCTCGACGTCGTGCTCGTTTCGGCCACCAATGGCAAGACCACCACCACCCGGCTGCTCGCAGAGGCGCTGCGTGCCCATGGTGAGGTCGTCTCCAACGCGCTCGGCGCCAACATGCCGGCCGGCATCACCTCGGCCCTGGCGGGCGGCTCCGAGGCCCGCTACGGCGTGATCGAGGTCGACGAGAAGTACCTGGCCGGTGTGGCACGGGACGTGCGTCCCAAGGCCATCGCCCTGCTGAACCTGTCGCGCGACCAGCTGGACCGGGCCGCCGAGACGCGCATGCTGGCCGAGAAGTGGCGCGAGGGACTGGCCGGCACCGACGCGATCATCATCGCCAACGCCGACGACCCCCTGATCACCTGGGCGGCCTCCTCCTGCCCGACCGTCGTGTGGGTCGCCGCCGGCCAGGAGTGGAAGGACGACGCCTGGTCCTGCCCGTCCTGCGGCGGTGTGCTGCAGCGCCCCTCCGAGGACTGGTTCTGCGGTGAGTGCGGCTTCCGGCGCCCGACCCCGACGTGGGCGCTCTCCGGCGACCACGTGATCGACCCGTACGGCTCCGCCTGGCCGATCCAGCTGCAGCTGCCCGGCCGCGCCAACAAGTCGAACGCCACCGTCTCCGCCGCCGCTGCCGCCGCCTTCGGCGTGGACCCCAAGGTCGCGCTGGAGCGGATGTACAAGGTCCAGGCGGTGGCCGGACGCTACGACGTGGTGCAGTTCCAGGGCCGCGACGTACGGCTGCTGCTGGCGAAGAACCCGGCCGGCTGGCTGGAGACCTTCTCGCTGATCGACAGGCCGCCCACGCCGGTGATCCTTTCGGTGAACGCCCGCGGCGCCGACGGCACCGACACGTCCTGGCTGTGGGACGTGGACTACACCCGGCTGGCCGGGCACCCGATCCGGGTGATCGGCGACCGTAAGCTGGACCTGGCGGTCCGCCTGGAGGTCGCCGGGCTGCAGTTCCAGGTGTGCGCGGACTTCGACGAGGCGGTGCGCACCTCGCCGCAGGGCCGGATCGAGGCCATCGCCAACTACACCGCGTTCCAGGACCTGCGCCGCCGCGTCGGCAACTGACCGAAGACCCGTTTCGACAGGAGAACACGCCATGAGCGACTCCAGCCTGCGCCTGGTGTGGGTCTACCCCGACCTGCTCAGCACCTACGGCGACCAGGGCAACGTGCTGGTCACCGAACGCCGTGCGCGCCAGCGCCGGGTCCCGGTCACCCGCATCGACGTACGGTCCGACCAGCCGATCCCGACCTCCGGTGACATCTACCTGATCGGCGGCGGCGAGGACCGGCCGCAGCGGCTGGCCGCCGAGCGGCTGCGCCGCGACGGCGGGCTGAACCGCGCGGTCGACAACGGTGCCATCGTCTTCTCGGTCTGCGCCGGTTACCAGATCCTCGGCCACGAGTTCGTCAACGACCTCGGCCGCCCCGAGCCCGGCCTCGGCCTGCTCGACGTGGTCAGCGTCCGCGGCGAGGGCGAGCGGTGCGTCGGCGACGTCCTGGCCGACATCGACCCGGCGCTCGGCCTGCCGCCGCTGACCGGTTTCGAGAACCACCAGGGCATCACGCAGGTGGGCAAGTACGCCCGCCCACTGGCCCGCACCCGGTTCGGCAACGGCAACGGGACCGGCGACGGCACCGAGGGCGCGTACAACGAGACCGTCTTCGGCACCTACATGCACGGACCGGTCATGGCCCGCAATCCGCAGATCGCGGACATGCTGATCAAGCTGGCGATGGACGTGAGGGCACTGCCGCCCGTGGACGACCAGTGGTACGAGGCGCTGCGCGCGGAGCGGATCGCCTCCGCCACGCAGCCTGCCTGAAGCAGCGGTACCGGGAGCGGGGCCCGGGCCGGGAGTGTCCGCAGTGCGGGCGGCGTTTCCGTCGTCCGCGCCCGGCTCGATAACGTAGGTGTTGCGGCGCGTGCGTCGCAGGTCCATCCGGACGACGGCGTCCGGCGCCCGGATCGATCTTCCAGGAGTAACGAGCAATGCGTATTGGTGTGCTGACGAGCGGCGGCGACTGCCCCGGCCTGAACGCCGTCATCCGGTCGGTCGTGCACCGCGCGGTCGTCGACCACGGGGACGAGGTCATAGGTTTCCACGACGGGTGGAAGGGCCTCCTCGAATGCGACTACCGCAAGCTCGACCTCGACGCGGTGGGCGGCATCCTGGCCCGCGGCGGCACGATCCTCGGTTCCTCCCGGGTCCGCCCCGAGCACCTGCGGGACGGTGTGGAACGGGCCAAGGGGCACGTCGCGGACCTGGGCCTCGACGCGATCATCCCGATCGGCGGTGAGGGCACCCTCAAGGCCGCCCGACTGCTGTCGGACAACGGGCTGCCGATCGTGGGCGTGCCCAAGACCATCGACAACGACATCGCCTCCACCGACGTCACCTTCGGCTTCGACACGGCCGTGACCGTCGCCACCGAGGCGCTGGACCGCCTCAAGACCACCGCCGAGTCGCACCAGCGCGTGCTGATCGTCGAGGTCATGGGGCGCCACACGGGCTGGATCGCGCTGCACTCCGGGATGGCGGCCGGCGCGCACGCGATCGTGGTGCCGGAGCGTCCCTTCGACATCGAGGAGCTGACCCGGCGGGTCGGCGAGCGCTTCTCGGCGGGCAAGAAGTTCGCCATCGTGGTGGTCTCGGAGGGCGCCAAGCCTCGCGAGGGCACCATGTCGTTCGAGGCCGGCGTCAAGGACGCCTACGGCCACGAGCGCTTCACCGGCATCGCCACCCGGCTCTCGGTGGAACTGGAGGAGCGGCTGGGCAAGGAGGCCCGTCCGGTGATCCTCGGCCACGTGCAGCGCGGTGGCACCCCGACCGCGTACGACCGCGTGCTCGCCACGCGCTTCGGCTGGCACGCCGTGGAGGCCGCGCACAACGACGACTTCGGCATGATGACGGCGCTGCGCGGCACCGACATCACGCTGGTCCCGCTGGCCGAGGCCGTCGAGCACCTCAAGACCGTGCCCGTCGAGCGCTACGTCGAGGCCGAGTGCGTGCTGTGACGCGCTGATCACCCTTCAGGAACCGCCCCCGGCCGCGAGCGCGACCGGGGGCGGTTCTAGTCTGGTGCGGGCGCACCCGCCCCAACCGGCACATTGCCGACGGCGCGGTGCGTGCGGACGGGCACGACAGGAGAGTGACGGATGGACCACGGCGGACACGGCATGATGACGGAGCTCCCGCCGTTCACTCTCGGCAGGGGACTCGCCTTCAGCGGGGACGCGTTCTTCCTCGTCGGCTGCCTGCTGGCGCTGGGCCTGTACGGCGCCGCCGTCGTACGCCTGCGCAGCCGCGGCGACCGCTGGCCGGTCGGACGCGTCGTCGCCTTCACCTGCGGTGTACTGTCCATCGGGTTGGCCATGTGCACCGCGCTGAACGACTACGGCATGGTCATGTTCAGCGTCCACATGGTGCAGCACATGGTCCTCTCGATGGTCGCCCCGATCCTGCTGCTGCTCGGCGCCCCGGTGACCCTGGCGCTGCGCGCTCTGCCCGCGGCCGCGCGCGGCCGCAAGGGACCGCGCGAGCTTCTGGTCGCGGTGCTGCACAGCCGCTACATGCAGGTGGTCACGCATCCGGCGTTCACCATCCCGCTGTTCATCGCGAGCCTGTACGGGCTCTACTTCACCCCGCTGTTCGACACCCTGATGGGCAGCCGGGCCGGGCACATCGCGATGATGGTGCACTTCCTCGCCGTCGGCCTGGTCTTCTTCTGGCCGATCATGGGTGTCGACCCCGGACCGCACCGGCCGGGGTACGTGATGCGGATGCTGGAACTGTTCGCGGGCATGCCCTTCCACGCGTTCTTCGGCATCGCGCTGATGATGGCCTCCGAGCCCATGATCCGCACCTTCCAGCACCCGTCGGCCTCCCTGGGGATCGACGCCCTCGACGACCAGACCGCCGCCGGCGGCATCGCCTGGGCGTTCAGCGAGATCCCCTCGGTCCTCGTGCTGGTGGCGCTGCTGATCCAGTGGTACACCTCGGAACAGCGGCACGCCCGCCGCAAGGACCGTGCGGCGGACCGCGACGGTGACGCGGAACTGGCCGCGTACAACGCCTACTTGGCATCCTTGGAGGCGCGGGGTCGCGGCTGACCGGGGCCGCCCGCCGCGAAGGGAGGCCCTCGATGGGCGACCAGGTACGGATATCGGGCGACGCGCTGCTCCTGCCGGGCGGTGTGACGGTGCGCTTCATGCGCACGCTGCGCCTGCCCGAGACGGGCACGCACCCGCTGCCACCAGGGCTCGGCACCTTCCCGTTGCGCCGCGTCGCGGACTTCCCCGACCGGGCGCCCGAGCAGTGGCTCGCGCGCGGCGGCGTCATGCTGCCGGTCTACCAGCGCGAGGCGATGTGGCTGAGCTTCTCGGCCGCCGCACCGGCCGCGCTGCAGGTGGGCGTCGGCAAGGTCTGCGCGGTGTCGGGCGCGCCGTGGAGCGACCGGCTCACGCAGAACCCGCAGAACTATGTGGTGCTGCCGCGCCAGCCGTGGCTGGACGGCATCAACTCCGGCTCCGGCACGATCCGGCAGTTCGTGGCCGTGCCGCTCGGCCTCGGCGCGACCGTCGAGGGCCAGGTCACCGGTGAGGAGGTCTGGGGCGGCGTGCAACTCCAGGTCTCCGAGCTCCGCGAGGATCGGCTGGCGGCCTGGCACGCGGAGCAGCGGCGCGGGGACGGCATGCCCCGGGCGGCCTTCGGCGGGTACGGCGGTCCCGCGGGCGCGATGCCGATGGCGCCGATGGCGGCCCCCGCCCCCGGTGCGGCGCCCTCCGGACGGACGCGCGGGCCGGCGCGGTCCGCCCCCGCGATGGGGCTGGGCGCCGGCGGGCGGATGCGGCAGGAGGTCTACCGCGACGACCGCAAGCCCTCCGACTGGCGGGACGAGCCGTCGGGCCGGATCTACGTCCATCTGACGACGGCTCCCGAGTGGCGCCGCATCACCGGCGAGGCACCGCCGCCGTCCCCGGTGAACCGGGCGGCGTACACGGCGGCCGGGCTCCCGTGGTTCGACTACTACGACGCCGACGCGGAGGACCTGGCGGCCCCCGACACCCTCACCCGGGTGAAGCCGGTCGGGGACTGGCTGGGCGAGGACGAGTCGCCCTGGGTGCCCCCGGTGCCGGGACAGGTGCAACAGCTCAAGGGTGACGGATCGGTCACGGACGGCGACTGGTAGCGCCCCGGGGCCCTGCGGGGCGACCATGGTGTCCGGGCCGCCGCCGTACGCCGCCCGGGGAGGAGGGCCTCGATGCCCGCACCTGCGAAGGCGATGATCGCGCTCACGGTGGCCTGCCTGGTCGCCGTGACCGCGTACACGGTGGCCCTCGGGCCGAACGGCTGGCTCTGGTTCGCCTGGGTCGTGCTCGGCCTCGCGACGATCGGCACGTTCGCGATCCGCACACCCCGCTGACCCCCCCTCGCCCAGGGGCTCCGGGGCGGTGGCCGACGGTGGCCGGCGCCCGCCGGTGAGCCCGCCGAAGTCGTCCCGGCTCACGACCCGGCCGCCCGCCCCGACCTGGAGGGGTCACCCGACGAGGCTTCGGCGCACTGCGCGATGCCCCGGCCGGCGACCGCGTCGTCCCGTCCCGCGGATCCACCGGGCCGCGACCGGGCGGCCGCGGTCAGCCCGTCGCGTGCCGGGCGAGGCCGGAGACGAGGAGGTCGAGGCCGAACTCGAAGCGCTCGTCGCCCTCGCTGCGGGTCAGCGCGTCGACCATGCCCGTGATGTGCGGGAACCGATCGGACGGCAGTGCGGCGAAGTACTCGCGGGCGCGGGCCACCTGCTCCTCCAGGCTCACCTCGGACGCGCCGAAGCCCTGCGCGCGCTGCGCGTCCTCCACGGCGGTCGCGGTGATGAAGAGCGCCAGGGCGTCCACCCCGTAGGAGCAGACCCGGTCGGACAGTCCGCCGGCCTTGAGGATCCCGAGCATGGCCTCGGCGTTGAGCAGGGCGTTGGGGCCGGAGGGGATGCCCTGGCCCAGGGCGGCCCGGGACAGGTCGCGGTGGGTGACGAGGACCCGGCGGCCTTCGCGGGCCATCTCCTTGACCTGCTCCTGCCACCGCTCGGGATCCGGCTCCGGGCGGGTCACATCGGTCTGGATACGGTCCAGGAGGAGCTCCAGCAGCTCCTCCTTGTTGGCGACGTGCGCGTAGAGCGAGGCGGCGCCGGTGTCCAGTTCCTGAGCGACGCGGCGCATGCTCAGCGCGTCCAGGCCCTCGGCGTCGACGATCCGCAGGGCGGCGGTGACGATCGCCTCCTGGCTGAGCGTGCGGCGGGTGGCCTTCTTGCGCTCGGGACGCCAGGGCGGGGCGGGGACCGATGTCACGGGCTGCGTACCTCCGGGAGCTGAACACGAACAGCGTACTTGACACGAACGGCGTTCGTCTTCTAGAACACTGTTCGTTCCGAACGAACACTGTTCGCCCCGTGCACCGAACCGGAGGCCCCTCCCGTGAGCACCGAAGCATCAGCGTCCCTCTCCCCGCCGACGCCTGCGGCCGCCCCCTCCGGCGGCCACCCCCTGCGCAAGCTCGGCCTCGCCGTGGTCCTGGCCGTCGAGATCATGGATCTGCTCGACGCCACGATCGTCGGCGTCGCCTCGCCCTCGATCCGCGCGGACTTCGGCGGCAGCTCCACACAGATCCAGTGGATCACCGCCGCCTACACCCTCACGTTCTCCGTACTGATGATCACCGGGGCGCGGCTGGGCGACATCGTCGGCCGCCGCCGGATGTTCCTGGTCGGACTCGCCGGGTTCACGGTCTGCTCCGCGCTGTGCGCGGCGGCGGGCTCGGCCGGGATGCTCATCGGCGGACGGGCCGCGCAGGGGGTGTTCGCCGCGATGATGGTCCCGCAGGGCCTCGGCATCCTGCGCCAGATGTTCCCTCCGCAGGAGCAGGGCGCGGCCTTCGGCGCCTTCGGACCGGTCATGGGACTGGCCGCGGTCGCCGGCCCGGTGCTCGGCGGCTTCCTCACCGACGCGGACCTGTTCGGCTCCGGCTGGCGCGCGGTCTTCCTGATCAACGTCCCGATCGGCGCCGTCGCCTTCGTCGCCGCGCTGCGCATCCTGCCCGAGGGCCGCGCGCCGCACGGGCCGCGGCTGGACCTGCCCGGGTCGGCGCTGGTCAGCCTCGGGGTGCTCCTGCTGGTGTATCCGCTGGTCCAGGGCCGCGACCTGGGCTGGCCTCTGTGGACCTACCTGTCGATGGCCGGCGCGGTCCCGGTCTTCTGGCTCTTCGTCCGCTACCAGCGGCGACTGGTGGCCCGCGGCGGATCACCGCTGGTCGAGCCGGGTCTGTTCCGGCACCGCGGCTTCAGCGCCGCGCTCGTCGTGGGCATCGTCTTCTTCGCCGCGATCAGCGGGCTGATGCTCGTGCTCACCCTGCACCTGCAGGTGGGCCTGGGATACAGCGCCCTGCACGCGGGCGCCTCGATGATCCCCTGGTCCCTCGGCACCGTGATCGGCGCCGTTCTCTCCGGAGCGGTGCTGGGACCGAAGTACGGCCGGCTCACCATCCAGGCGGGCTTCGCGCTGTCCGCCGTCGCGGTGGCCGCACTCGCCCTCACCGTGCACCTCGCGGGCCACGGGGCGACCACCTGGCAACTGCTGCCCGCACTGCTGCTGAACGGCTTCGCGATGGGCCTGGTCATGGCGCCGTTCTTCGACATCGCCCTCGCCGACGTCGAGGAGCACGAGAACGGATCGGCCTCCGGTGTCCTCAACGCCGTTCAGCAGCTGGGCGGTTCGGTCGGTGTCGCGGTGCTCGGCACGGCCTTCTTCTCGTACGCGGCCGACGGGGACACCGTGGACGCCGCCCAGTGGACGGCGCTCATGGCGGCGGCGGCCTTCGTCGTCGCCCTGGTGGCCACCTTCCTGATGCCCCGCCGCGCCAGGGAGGGCGCGACGGGGCACTGACCGGGCGACGCCGGGCGTTCGGGTGGTCAGGCGGTGTGGAGGGTCAGTCCGTACCGGGACAGGATCGGGTTCACGGGCTGGAACCAGGTCTCACCCCCGGAGGAGCAGTTGCCCCAGCCGCCGGAGGTGACGCCCTGGGCCTGGTCACCGCTGATGAACGAGCCGCCGGAGTCGCCCGGTTCGGCGCACACGTTCGTCCTGGTCAGGCCGAACACGCTGCCCCGGCCGCAGTTCACGGTCTCGTTCCTCGCCAGGACCGTGCCGCGGGGCCAGTGGGTCGTGGACCCCGAGCGGCACACCGAGGCGCCCACCGGCGCCTCGGCGGAGCCGCGGACCAGGGCGTCGGGGACGGCTCCCCAGCCGAGCGCCACCGGGACCGTCCACCACCCGCTGCCGACGTCGACCCAACCGTAGTCGTTGCCGGGGAACGTCCCGCCCCGGAAGGCGCCGATGGAGGAGCCGTCCCATCCGTTCACGGCCGCGCCGAGCTGGGCGCAGTGGCCCGCGGTCACGAAGCCGCCGTGGACGGAGAAGCCGATCGAGCAGCGGATGTTGTGGCTGTAGTAGGGGTCGCCGCCGACCGTGCCCGCCGCGAGGGTCACCGGGGCCCGGCCGGCCGGCCGGACCGAGGTGACGACGGCGTACGGCGCGGCCCGGCGGGCCCGGGCCACGAAGGCCTCGGTGGCGGCGACGTGCTCCGCTCCGGCGCGGACGTCGACCACGACGCGGTTGGCGCGCGGGTCGACCCGCCACCCCGTCACCCCGGACGGAGCGGCCTTCGCCCGGGCCGCACGGTCCAGGCCGGCCTTCACCGCGTCGAGTTCGCCCGCGGTGTGCCGGACGAGCCGGGCCGCCGCCCCGGTGCCGCGCACGGCTTCGGCCCCGCGGGTACCCACGACCGCGACGACCGGCCGTCCGCTGTCCGCGTCGTACCAGGAACCGCCGTACGCGGCGCCGGCCGCGCGCCGGGCGGTCGGCTCCAGCCGCGTCGCGGCGGCCTCGTCCCGGAGCCGCTCACGGGCCTGACCGCGGGTCAGCCCCAGATCGCCCGCCACGACGCCGGCCAGTTCCGCCGCGGCGGGCGCCGTGACGCGGGCCGAGGTACCGGCCGCGGAGGCGGAGGCGGTCGAGGCGGCGGCCGAGAGCGAGGTGAGCGAGCCGCCCAGCCCGGCCAGTACGAGGAGGCGGACAGACCCATGCGCGCGCTGGTCCTGCGTCTCATGACAGGTCCCCTGACTGTGGTGGGAGGAAAGTCTGCAGGGGGTGCGGAGGGTGCGGAGGAATACCATGAGAGCGCTCTCACCGACGATGTCGCGGCGAACCCGGGGCCGACGATTAGTCATGTCCACACCAACTTCGCCCACGTCGGCACGAGGGCCGCCCGCAACCGGTGACGGACGGCGAGGCGGGGACCTACACTGGCCGTCCCCGACACGCCTTCCGACGTGGCAGAACGCTGCCCCGAGGCCGAGCCGGACGGTTGGGAGTCGCACCGTGTTCTACTACGTGCTCAAGTACGTGCTCCTCGGCCCGCTCCTCAGGCTGCTGTTCCGCCCGAGGATCGAGGGCATGGAGAACATCCCGGAGGAGGGGGCGGCGATCGTCGCCGGGAACCACCTGTCGTTCTCCGACCACTTCCTGATGCCGGCGATCCTGCCGCGCCGCATCACCTTTCTCGCCAAAGCGGAGTACTTCACCGGCCCCGGCATCAAGGGCCGGCTGACCGCGGCGTTCTTCCGGAGCGCGGGGCAGATCCCGGTCGACCGCTCCGGCGGCAAGGCGGGCGAGTCGGCGATCCGGGAGGGGCTGAAGGTGCTGGCCAAGGACGAGTTGCTCGGCATCTACCCCGAGGGCACCCGCTCGCACGACGGACGCCTGTACAAGGGCAAGGTGGGCGTGGCGACGATGGCGCTGCGCGCGAAGGTCACGGTGATCCCGTGCGCGATGATCGGCACGTACGAGATCCAGCCCGCCGGACGCCGGCTGCCGCGCATCAAGCCGGTGACCATCCGCTTCGGCGAACCGCTGGAGTTCTCACGCTTCGAGGGGATGGACCACGAGCGCTTCGTGGTGCGCTCCGTGACCGACGAGATCATGTACGCCATCCTGGAACTGTCCGGCCAGGAGTACGTCGACCGCTACGCCGCGGACGTCAAGGCCGAGCAGCAGAGCCGGAATCCGGGGCGCGGCGTCGGTTCCCGGCTGCGGCGCGGCGCCTGAGCGGCCCCTCGCCGCGCGCCTTGCGCCCTCAGCGGATCCGCGCAGGGCGAACCCGCCTGGCCGGGGCCCCGGGCGGCCGCCTACCGTCGCCGCATGACGACGGGAAGCGCGTTCGTGATCGGGGCGACGGGACAGATCGGGCGGGCCGCGGTGCGCGCCCTCGCGGAGGACGGCTGGGAGGTGCGCGCGGCCTCCCGCGGGGGCGGCGGCGATGTGCCCTGGCCCGATGGCGTACGGCCCGTCACGGTGGACCGCGAGGACACCGCGGCACTGGCCTCGGCCCTCGGTGACGGCTGCGACGTGCTGCTGGACTGCGTGGCGTACGGGACGGAGCACGCACGCCAGTTGCTGGACCTGTCCGGACGGATCGGTTCCGCCGTCGTCGTCTCCAGCTGCTCGGTCTACGCCGACGACCGGGGCCGCAGCCTGCAGACCCAGGAGGAACCGGACGGCGCCCCGGTGCTGCCCGTCCCGATCCCCGAGACCCAGTCGCTCGTCCCCGCGGGGCCGCGCGACTACGCCACGCGCAAGGCCGCCCTCGAACGTGAACTCCTCGCGGCGGGCGACCGGCTGCCCACGACACTGGTGCGGGCGGGCGCCGTCCACGGCCCGCACGACCTGCGCCCGCGCGAGATGTATTTCGTCAAACGCGCCCTGGACAGGCGGCCGGTCATGATCATGGCCCACAACGGCGAGAGCCGCTTCCACCCGGTCCACACCGCCAATCTGGCCGAACTCGTCCGGCTGGCCGCCCGCCGTCCGGGCTCGCGCGTCCTCAACGCCGGTGATCCGTACGCCCCGACGGTCGCGGAGATCGCCGCCGCGATCGGCGCGCTGCTGGACCACGACGCCGAGACGGTCCTGGTGGACGGGCCGCCGCCGGCCCCGAACGTCGGCGACACCCCGTGGAGCGCGGCGCACCCCTTCGTCCTCGACATGGCGGCCGCCGCGCGCGAGCTCGGCTACCGGGCCGTGACGGGCTACGCGGAGTCGCTGCCGGCGACCGTGCAGGGCCTCGTGGCGCGGCTCGGCGACCGTGACTGGCGTGCCGCGTTCCCGGTGCTGGCCACCACCTACGACCGTTTCGGCGACCTCTTCGACTACGCGGCCGAGGACCGCTGGCTGGCGGAGGGAAAACCCCTCGCTCCCCGGACCGGCCCCCACTGGCCTTCGGCCGTGGGAAGCGATCGTTCATGAGCGCCCGGCTGCGGGCGATGGCCCGGGCGACGGAGGACGTCGTCGCCGCGGGCGGCTACCGCACGGCGCGGGGCACCGAGGTGTCGATCGGCACGGCGGTGCGACGTGCCGTCGCGGGCACCCGGGTCCTCGGGCCGGAGCCCGTCGACCCCGGTGCCGCACCGGTGCTCGCGGCGCCGACCGCCTTCGAGGTGACCGGCGAGGACAGCCTCCAGGCGGCCGGACGACTCGACCGCGAGAGCGCCGGTCCGGTGGCGGTCCTCAACTTCGCCTCGGCCCGCAATCCCGGCGGCGGCTATCTCAATGGCGCCCAGGCCCAGGAGGAGGCGCTGTGCCGCTCCTCGGCCCTGTACACGACGCTGCTCGCCGCGCGGGACTTCTACACCTGGCACCGCACCGACGGCAGTCCCTTCTACAGCGACCGCGTCGTCCACTCCCCCGCCGTCCCGGTGTTCCGGGACCCGCGCGGGGAGCTGCTGGAGGAACCGTTCGAGGTGGGCTTCCTCACCTGCGCGGCGCCCAATGCCGGGGTCGTCGAGCTCCGGGACCCGCCGGCCGCCGTCCGGCTGCCCGCCGCGATCGACGCGCGGGCCTGCCGGGTACTGGAGGTCGCGTCCGCCGGGGGATACCGGGCGCTGGTGCTGGGCGCGTGGGGCTGCGGGGTGTTCCGCAACGACCCGGTACGCGTCGCGGCGGCGTTCCGCGGCCTGCTGCATCCCGGCGGACGCTTCGCGGAGCGCTTCGACCGGGTCGTCTTCGCCGTTCTGGACCGGCAGCGGGACGCACCCACCCGCGCGGCCTTCGCCGCCGCGTTCCCCGGGTAGGGAGGAAGCATGGACAAACGCAACATCGACACCGTCATGGACGCCGTGGAGCAGAAGTGGCTCCCGCACGTCCTGGCCGAGGTCAACGACTACGACGTCAAGGTCGCCAATGTCGAGGGTGAATTCAGCGAGCACACCCACGCCGGCACCGACGAATTCTTCCTCGTGCTGGCCGGCCGGCTGCACCTGGACCTGCCGGACGGCACGGTGACGCTCGGCCCGCACGAGGTGTTCACCGTGCCCAAGGGCGTTCCGCACCGGCCGCGCGCCGAGGAGGGCACCCGCATCCTGATGTTCGAGCCGCGCGGCACGGTCAACACCGGTGACGGCAACGAGGGCACGACGGGTGTGCGCCCGGCCTGACCCGCCCCCTGCCGAGGCAAACGGTCCCGGCCCCCCTCGACCGGGGGCCGGGACCGTTCGTGCGGGGTGGTGCCGGGGTCAGCCCGCGGCCGGCACCGGCGCCGCGTGCGGGGTGCACGTGACGTCGTGGCGGTCCAGCGCGCCACTGACGAAGTAGCCGGTCACCCGGTCGTTGATGCAGGGATTGACCAGACCGGTGACGCCGTGCGAGCCGGCGCCCTTCTCCGTGATCATGAGCGAGCCCTTGAGCCGCTGGTGCAGTTCGACGGCCCCGGGGTACGGGGTCGCCGCGTCACGGGTGCTCTGGACGATCAGGACGCGCGGCAGGCCGTGGCCGGTCCGCACCTCCACCGGGTTCTTCTGCGGGACTCCCCAGGTGGCGCACGGGAGGTTCAGCCATGCGTTGGCCCAGGTCAGGAACGGGTACCTGGCGTGCAGCCGGGTGTTGTCGCGGTCCCAGACGCGCCAGTCACGCGGCCACTTGGCGTCGGTGCACTCCACGGCCGTGTAGACCGCGTTGCCGTTCTCCGCCGCGGTGTTGCCCGCGGTGTCCGACAGGTCCGGGGCCGCCGCGTCGACCAGGGCCTGGGTGTCCCCGGCGAGGTACTTGCTCCAGACCCCGGCCACGGCCGCCCACGACGAGTCGTAGTACGGGGCGGACTGGAAGAGCCCGAGCAGTTCGTTCGGGCCGACGAGACCGCCGATGGGGTGGGCCTTGGCGGTGGCGCGCAGCCGCTCCCACTGCGCCTGGACCTTCGCCGGCGTGCTGCCGATGTGGTAGACGGAGTCGTACTTCGCGACCCACGCCTTCCAGTCGTCCCAGCGGCCCTGGAAGGCCACGTCCTGGTCGAGGTTGTTCTGGTACCAGATCTGGTCGCGGGCCGGGTTGACGACGCTGTCGACGACCATGCGGCGGACGTGCCCCGGGAAGAGCGTGGCGTACACGGCGCCGAGGTAGGTGCCGTAGGAGACGCCCAGGTAGTTGAGCTTTCGCTCGCCGAGCGCGGCGCGGATGACGTCGAGGTCCCGGGCGGTGTTGGGCGTGGTCATCTGGGAGAGCATGGCGGCGCCGGTGCGCTCCTTGCATCCCTCGGCGTACTCGGCCGCGAGCTTGCGCTGCGCCCGCTTGTCGGCCTCGCTGTCCGGGACCGGGTCGGCCTTGGGAGCCTTCACGTACTCCTGCGGGTCGACGCAGGAGATGGGCGCGGAGTGGCCGACGCCGCGCGGGTCGAAGCCCACGAAGTCGTACGCCTTGGCGGTGGCCGTCCAAATGGGGTTCTTGGCGGTGACGCGGAGCGGGAAGCGCATGCCGGAGCCGCCGGGGCCACCGGGGTTGTAGATCAGGGCGCCCTGCCGCTCGGCGGCGGTGCCGGTGTTGCCGATCCGGTCCACGGCGATCCGGATCGTCCTGCCGTTCGGCTTGGCGTAGTCGACCGGCACGGTGACCCAGCCGCACTGGACGGGGGCGGCGATGCCCCAGTCGGCGGGGCAGGCGGCCCAGTCGATGCCCGCCCTGGCGGCGCGCGCGGCGGCGACCCGCACACCGGCGTCCTCCGCGTTCACATGGTGGCCGTGGCCGGCGCCCCCGGCGACCGCGGTCTGCGGCGCGGCGGCGACCACGGTGCCGGCTATCAGGGCTCCGGTGAGCCCGAGCACGGCTGTGCGTCTCACGATGACGTCCCCCTGCTGTTGAGCCGCTTGTGGCGGCGCGAGCACAGAACTTCAGGGGGATCATTTCGCCCGCACGGCCGTCAGGAGAAGATCGTACGGGCGTATCTTTACCAAGCCGTATGCATGACGCGGCGGTTGACCGCGCGGGCGACGGCCGCCGCGGCGAAGGCCCGGACGAGGGGGTGCGGCACCGAGCCGTCCCCCGCCAGCTCCGGCTGGAAGAGGGTGGCCACATAGAAGCGGTGGCCCGGGAGTTCGGCGATCCGCGGCTCGCCCTCCGGGTCGTGACCGGTGAAGGCCAGGCCCCGGCCTGTGAGTTCGCCGAGCCGGTCGCGATTGAGTCCGAAGGAGCAGTGGTAGCGCTCGACGGTCCGCGTGGCGCCGAGCACCGCCTCGGTGCGCGAGCCGGGCGTGATCAGCAGCGGGCCCTCGTGCCCGGCCAGCGAGCAGGCGAGCGGCACGATCAACGCGTCGTCCCCCGCGTCCGGTTCGTTCTCGCCGTGCCGGGCGCCGGCGACGCCGCACACGTTCCGCGCGAACTCCAGCAGCGCGTGCTGGAATCCGGCGCAGGTGCCCAGGAACGGGATGCCCCGCTCGCGGGCGGTACGGATCGCGGCCAGGGCCCCGGCCTCGCTGCGGTACGGGCTGCCCGGCACCGTCCACACCGCGTCGAAGCCCTCGACACCGCCGGTCTCGCCTGCCGCCTCGACCTCCTCGGTGGGGATCCAGTAGGCGTCCAGGAGCAGCCCGTCGCGTGTCCGGAGCGCCTCGAGCAGCCGCGGGACGCGGCGGTGCGAACGCACGGACTCGGAGCGGTCGCCGACGAGGGCGAGACGGGCGGTGGCCTGCGGACGTCCGGTGGTCGAGGTCATGCGCACCATCGTCCGCACCCGTCCGCATCGCGTCCAACGATGATGTGCGCACGGCCGATCAGCGATACTGATCGGCCGTGGACCCTCATCTGCTGCGCACCTTCACCGAGGTGGTCCGGTGCGCCTCCTTCTCCGGCGCCGCGCGGGAACTCGGCTACACCCAGTCCGCGGTCTCGCAGCACATCGCCGCCCTGGAGGCCGATCTCGGGGTGGAGTTGCTGCGACGACGGCCGGTGACGCCGACGGAGGCGGGCGCCCGGCTGCTGGAACACGCCGAACCGCTGCTGCTGCGCCTGGCGGCGGCCCGCGCCGAGGTCACCCGCGTGTCAGGTGCCCCGGCGGCACGGATCACGGCCGGGGTCTCGGCACCCGCCATGGGGGGCCGTCTGGCGCGCGCGGTGGCCCGGCTGCGGGCGCAGCGGCCGCGTGCGGAGGTGACGCTGCGGGTCCTGGAACGGGCCGCGGTGGTGGCCGGCGTGACGGCCGGTGACCTGGACCTCGGCCTGGTGGACGGCGCCGCCGCGCCGAGCGATCCGCTGGGGATGCCGGGCGCCGGTGCCCTGCGGGCCGTGCGGTGCGCGGAGGAGGAGCTGGTCGTCGCCCTGGCCGCGGACCACCCGCTGGCCCGCCGGTCCGGACTGCGGCTGGCCGACCTCACCGACGCCCTGTGGGTGGACGCGCCCGCCGCGGCGGTGTCGCCCGCGGGACTCCACCCGGCGGCGGCCGGCGAGGGCTTCCGCACCGGCGTGCGCTACGAGGGGCCGGACGTGCGCGGGGTGCTCGACCTGGTAGGGGCCGGGCTGGGTCCCGTACTGCTGCCCCGGTCGGCCGTGGCCGGCCGTCAGGGCGTCGTGGCGGTACCGCTGGCCGCACCGCGGCTGGTGCACCGCACCGAGCTCCTGCACCGCCGCGGGGGTCCCGGGGAGGCGGCGGGCGCACTCGCCGCACTGCCGACGGCGGCCGACCCGCCGGAGCTGACGGCCTGACGCCCCAAGGGCCCGCTCACCCGTTCGGCTCATCGGTTTTGCGCCGCCCGGGTGAGGGGGCCACAGTCGTGGGACGGCGGCATTCGGGGTGCCCGCGCCCCATGGGAGTCCGCTCATGGGAAACGCGGGGCAGGACACCCTCTCGCCACGTCACCGACCCGCCGGGGATCCGCGCCTCGCGGTCCCGGCCCGCCGGACCCGCCGCCGTCCCGCATCGTGGCCCGACGGCCGCGCAGAGTGAGCATCCGGCGAAGCAACAGCGTCCTCGTTGTCCCACGGGAGGTCGAGGGTCATGAGTACTTCACCGAAGACTTCACCCACGAAAACGCGCGTCGTCCTGCGCATCCAGCTGCACGAGGGCATGGGCGACCAGTATGCGGCGGCATACGACCTCGTGCACCACGACATCGCCAAGGCCGACGGGTACATCAGCTCCCAGCTGTGCAAGTCCGTCAAGGACCCCGACTGCTGGATCGTCACCAGCGAATGGGCGTCCATGGAGCAGTACCTCGCGTTCGTCGCGAGCGAGGAGTTCACGGCGCGTCGCGCCGGCATGCGCAAGTGCGTGCTGGAGCACGACTCCTCGCAGTACTCCGTCGTCGCGGAGTGATCCGCGGACGCTCCCGCGGACCGGCCCGCGGACCGGCCACGCACGCGAGGGCCCCCGGGCGGCACGACCGCCCGGGGGCCCTCGTCTCGCGTCGCCGCCGGGCTCAGCGCCAGCGGTAGAGCTCCTTGAGCCGGTTCACGACGATGTTGAAACGGCCCCGGTCCAGGGCGCACGCCTCCCGGCGCATGCCCTCGTCGTGCACCCGCAGAACGCGGTCGACGTTGACCCAGGAGGCGCGGCCGGACTTGTCCCAGGGGCCGGAGCCGATGGGCACCCACTCCCGGTCGTCGTTGTGCTCCTTGCTGGAGAGCTGGACGGCGAGCAGGGTTCCGGCCGGCTCGCGGGCCACGACCAGGACCGGACGGTCCTTGCCGCGGCCGTCGTTCTCCTCGAACGGGACCCAGGTCCACACGATTTCCCCGGGGTCGGGGTCTCCGTCGTGGTCCGGGGAGTACTCGGTGCGGACGGGACCGACCTGCTCGGGCTCGGCCTCGGTGGTCGCGCCGGGGCCGTACCGGCCCGGGCTCTCGGTGTCATCGGTGTCTATCGAACTCACGGACCCACGCTAGCCGACAACAGCCGCCGCAGGGACAGCCCGTCCTCCGCCGCGGCGGTGAGCAGGGCGGCCGGCCCCGCCAGCGGGGTGAGCACGGCCTCACCCCGCGCCGGGTCCGCAGCGAGGACGCGCGCGCTCACCGGCTTCTCCTCGAACGCCGGATCCACCACGAGCAGTTGACCCGCCGCCCGGTGCGTGTGCAGCACCGCCGGGCCGGACCACCCCGGCGCGCCGGGGCCGAAGGACAGTGCCTGGTCGAGCAGCGGGCGCCCGCCGACGCGTACGACCAGCCGGGAGACGAGCCGCCCGGGGCGCTCGCCCGCCCGGCCGAGGATCTGCTCCTCGCGCAGCACGAGCCGGGCACCGGGGGCGAGTTCGGCCGTGGTGGTCATGCGCAGGTCGCTGCCCTCGGCCGCGATGAGGGGCTCGGGCAGCCAGTGCAGTACGGCGTCCTCGCCGACGGTCAGCCGCACCTCGTAGTGGGCGGGCTCCCCGGACCGGCCGGGCAGGGACACCGTCGCCGCCGCCGCGTCCACGCGCAGCGCGGCGCCGGGCAGCACGGCCGCGTGGATCGCGAGGTGGTCGCCGCCGAGCGGCGCGCTCATGGCGCCGACGACGGTGACCCGGGCCGTGGCGCCCTCGGACGAGCGGGTGCGGCGCAGCGCGAGCGGGCCGTCCCCGACGAGTTCCGGCAGCGCGGTGCCGCCGCGGCCGTCGGGGGCGGCGGTGATCCGTGCGGTTGCGCGGACACCCGTCACGCCGGGACCGCGGTCCAGGCGGCGATGCGGGCGCGGATCCACTCGGCCACGGGGGCGACGCCGTCCTCCGCGACGAGTGACGTGAACACGACGGGCAGCTCACCGCGTTGCGCCTTCGCGTCGCGGGCCATCCGGTCCAGGTCGGAGCCGACGTAGCGGGCGAGGTCGGTCTTGTTGACCACGAGCAGGTCCGCGGTGGTCACTCCCGGTCCGCCCTTGCGCGGGATGTCGTCGCCGCCGGCCACGTCGATGACGAAGATCTGCGCGTCGACCAGGCCCTTGGAGAAGGTCGCGGTGAGGTTGTCGCCCCCGGACTCGACGAGCACGAGATCCAGCGGGCCGAGGCGTTCCTCCAGCTCCTCGACGGCTTCGAGGTTGGCGGAGATGTCGTCGCGGATCGCCGTGTGCGGGCAGGCACCGGTCTCCACGGCCGTGATCCGCTCGGGCGGCAGGACGGCGTTGCGGAGCAGGAAGTCGGCGTCCTCGCGGGTGTAGATGTCGTTGGTGACGACCGCGAGCGACAGCCGGTCGCGCAACGCCCGGCACAGCGCGGCCACCGTGGCGGTCTTGCCGGAGCCGACGGGGCCGCCGAGCCCGACGCGCAGCGCGCGGCGGCTGCCGTCGAGGCGGGTGACGGGGGTGGCGGGGGTGGTGTACGCGGAGCGCTCGGGGAACTCGTGGTCGTGGTCGAGATGCATGGTGGCGTCCTAGGAGGCGAAGAGGCGTACGGGCCAGGTGGCGTGCTGCTCGGCGTACACGTCGAGCAGCGGCGCGGACGCGGCGGGCAGCGCGCCGGTGCCCTCGGTCAGCGCGCGCCGCGCCGCGTCACCGGCCCGCCGCGCGACCTCGTCCAGGTCGGGGGCGAGCCGTGCGAGCACGGCGGTCACGGCGAACGGGTCCAGGCTCAGCAGGCGTACGGCGGCGGTCGCCGGTCCGGTCACGGACTCGTAGGCCGCCACGTGGGCGGCGTCCGGCGGGGTGAGGCCCGCGGCGCGGGCGGTCAGGCCCAGGACGACGGGCTGGTGGGCGCCGCGGGGCCTGGCGGCGGCGAGCGCGTCGAGGGCCTCCGACGGCCAGGCCGCGCGGGCGGCCCGGGTGAGTTGCCGGCCGAGCCGGCGCGCGGTCGCGCGCAGCGCGGGCGACGGGGTGCGGGCGTCGGCGGCCTCGTCCAGTTCCAGCGGGTCGAGGCCGGCGGCCGCGGCGGCGGCCAGTGCCGCCGCGACCAGTCCTGCGGTGTGCAGCCGGCCCCGGCAGAAGGACTCCAGCGTGGCGGGGCAGCGGATACGGCCCGCCTTGACCGCGGCCTCCGCGCCGCCGGAGTGCGCGTGGCCACCGGCGGGGAAGCGGCCGTCGGCCAGCACCAGCAGTGCCGCCCGGGTCGCGGTGGCGACGGCACCGGTCGCCGTCGCCGTCGTCGTGGTCGTGGTCGTGGTCGTGGTCGAAATCGCGGTCATGGCCGCGCTCAGAAGAGGAAGTAGCGCTGGGCCATGGGGAGTTCCACGGCCGGGGCGGGCTCGACGACGTCGCCGTCGATACGGACGGTGAAGGTGTCGGGATCGACCTCGACCCGGGGCATGGCGTCGTTCTCGCGCATGTCGGCCTTGGTGATCCGGCGCGTGTTGCGGATGGCGACGAACTCCTTGGCCAGGCCGAGCCGTTCCGGCAGGCCGTCCTCCAGCGCCGTGGCGGTGGTGAAGTTCACGGAGTTCAGGCCGGGTGCCCGACCGAGCGCACCGAACATCGGACGGGGCAGGACCGGTTGGGGGGTCGGGATGGAGGCGTTGGCGTCGCCCATCTGCGCGTAGGCGATCTGGCCGCCCTTGATCACCAGTTGGGGTTTGACGCCGAAGAACGCGGGGTCCCACAGGACGAGGTCGGCGAGCTTGCCGGGCTCCACGGAGCCGATCTCGCCGTCGAGGCCCTGGGCGACCGCCGGGTTGATCGTGTATTTGGCGACATATCGACGTGCACGGAGGTTGTCGGCACGCCCGTCACCGGGCAGCGCACCGCGCCGCTTCTTCATCACGTGGGCGGTCTGCCAGGTCCGCAGCACCACCTCGCCGACCCGCCCCATCGCCTGCGAGTCCGAGGAGATGATCGAGATCGCGCCCAGGTCGTGCAGGAAGTCCTCGGCCGCGATGGTGCCGGGCCGGATCCGGGACTCGGCGAAGGCGAGGTCCTCCGGCACCGAGGGGTTGAGGTGGTGACAGACCATCAGCATGTCGAGGTGCTCCTCGACGGTGTTGACGGTGTGCGGCCGGGTCGGGTTCGTGGACGAGGGCAGCACGTTGGGGTGCGCCACCACCGTCATGATGTCCGGCGCGTGCCCGCCGCCCGCTCCCTCGGTGTGGTACGCGTGGATGCCGCGCCCGGCGATCGCGGCCAGGGTGTCCTCGACGAATCCGGCCTCGTTCAGCGTGTCGGTGTGCAGCGCGAGCTGGGCGCCGGTGGCCTCGCACACCGTGAGGCAGGCGTCGATCGCCGCCGGGGTCGCACCCCAGTCCTCGTGGATCTTGAAGCCGAGCGCGCCGCCGCGCAGCTGGGAGCGCATCGCCTCCTGCGAGACGGTGTTGCCCTTGCCCAGCAGGCCGATGTTGACCGGGTAGTGCTCCAGCGCGGCGAACATCCGGGCCAGGTGCCAGGGCCCCGGGGTGATCGTGGTCGCCTTGGTGCCCTCAGCGGGGCCGGTCCCCCCGCCGACGAGGGTGGTGATCCCCGAGGCGAGGGCCTCGTCGGCGATCGTCGGGGAGATGAAGTGGACGTGGGCGTCGATGGCGCCCGCGGTCACGATCCTGCCGTTGCCGGCGATGATCTCGGTCTCCGGGCCGATGACCAGGTCCGGGTGCACCCCGTCCATGGTCTCCGGGTTGCCGGCCTTGCCGATCGCGGCGATGCGGCCGTCCCGGATGCCGATGTCGGCCTTGACCACGCCCCAGTGGTCGAGGATCAGCGCCCCGGTGACGACGGTGTCGGGGGTGCCCTCGGCGCGGGTGGCCCGGGACTGCCCCATCGACTCGCGGATCACCTTGCCGCCGCCGAAGACGACCTCGTCCCCGGAGTTGCCGGGGCCACCGGACAGGTCTCTCTCCACCTCGATCAGCAGATCGGTGTCGGCGAGCCGCACCCGGTCACCGGTGGTCGGCCCGAACAGGTCCGCGTAGACGGCGCGGGAGAGCTCAGCCATCGAGGGCACCTCCGGTCTCGCCGCGCAGTCCCCCGACCACACGCGCGCCGCCGATCGGCACGAGGTCCACCTCCACGGGGATGCCCGGTTCGAAGCGCACCGCGGTGCCGGCCGCGACGGCCAGCCGTTTGCCGCGGGCGGCGGCGCGGTCGAAGCGCAGTCCCGGGTTGGCCTCGGCGAAGTGGTAGTGGGAGCCGACCTGGACCGGGCGGTCGGCGGCGTTGAGCACGACCAGGCGGGTCACCGGCCGGCCCGCGTTGGGCTCGACCGGTTCGTCGCCGTAAAGGATCTCTCCGGGGATCACGCGGGCCCCCTAGGCGATCGGCTCGTGGACGGTGACGAGCTTGGTGCCGTCCGGGAAGGTGGCCTCGACCTGGACGTCGTGGATCATCTCGGGCACGCCGTCCATGACGTCGTCACGCCCGAGGACCTTGCGACCGGAGGCCATGAGGTCGGCGACGGACCGCCCGTCGCGGGCGCCCTCCAGGATGTGCGAGGTGATCAGGGCGATCGCCTCGGGATGGTTCAGCCTGAGCCCCCGGGCCCGCCTCTTCTCCGCCACGTCGGCGGCGACATGGATGAGCAGGCGTTCTTGCTCATGAGGGGTCAGTTGCATGGCCACACCTCGCAGTCGTCCCGGGTGAGCGGGTCCGCGGGCCGTCCCTGACCTGCGGCTCCGTTCTCCGACAGCCGGAGGTCGCAGGCTAGTTCCGCGTCGTTTCGTCCGCGTTAACTCGCCGCCCCTCGACGGAGGCCCGCCGCCGCGCCGGGCGCCCCGGGCAGCATGCCACGACGTCCCGGGCCCGCCGCGCACGACACGTGCGGACCCCGCCGGCCGGGCCGCGCGGGCGCGGCACGCGGCGGCGTGCCGCTCAGGCTCCGTCGTGGCGGGCGTTCGTCGTGCCGCGGTGCTCGGCGGCGATACCGAAGCGGCGCCGTTCGCCCGTGGCGGACAGCGTGGGGCGCACCGAGGAGACGGTACTGACCACGGCCTCGTCCGCGGCCTCGTCGAGTTCCTGGAGTCGTTGCAGGTCAGCGGCGGAGACGAGGGCGACGAGCGGCTTGCCGTGGCGCGTCACGACGACGCGCTCACCGCCGTAGACGACACGGTTGATGAGCTCGGCGAGCTCTGCTCTCGCTTGTGTCACGGGGACTTCATGGGCCATGCTCCCCATCATAACGGGATGTACGTCCTGTACATTTTTACCTGAACGGGGACCCGTGCCCCGACGGAGGTGCCGCAATGCTTCGACCGACCGCCCGCTACGTCCTGCCCGAGTTCACCGAGCGCACCAGTGAGGCTGTGCACTCCCTGGATCCGTACTCCAAGCTGCTCCGGGAACGGATCGTGCTGCTGGGCACACCCATCGACGACACGTCCGCCAACGACGTCATCGCCCAGCTGATCCACCTGGAGAGCGCCGCCCCGGAGCAGGACATCTCGCTCTACATCAACTCCCCCGGCGGGTCGCTCACCGCCATGACGGCGATCTACGACACCATGCAGTTCGTCAACTGCGACGTCTCGACGGTGTGCGTCGGCCAGGCCGCGTCGGCCGCGGCCGTGCTGCTGGCGGCCGGGACCCCGGGCAAGCGGCTGGCGACTCCCCACTCGCGGGTACTGATCCATCAGCCCTCCTTCTCGGAGGCCGTCCAGGGCACCACCGCCGACCTCGACATCCAGGCCAGGGAACTGCTGCGCAGTCGTGACCAGTTGGAGGAGCTGCTGGTACGGCACACCGGACGGGACGCGGAGCGGATCCGGGCCGACATCGAGCGCGACATGATCCTCGACGCCCCGTCCGCGCTCGCGTACGGACTGGTGGACCGGCTCACCGTCAGCCGCAAGGGTGACGACGGGACCGGCCCGCGCGCCCTGCGGTGACCGGCCGTGCTGCCCGAACTGCCGCCGCTGCCGGCCCTGACCCGCGCCGAGGGCGAGCTCATCGACACGTATCTGGAGGTCGTGGATCTGCTGGGAAGGATCAACCCCGCCCGCGTCCGGGACACCTACGGAGCGCTGCGGGCTGCCCAGGCCCTGGCGGGGCGGGCGGCGGAGCTGCGCGACGCGCTGGCCACGATGCATCTGCGGGGGGAGAGCGAACTGCACACCACGACGATCGAGCGGGCCCTGCGCGTGCTCGACGGGGAACGGCGTACGCGAATGGTCACCCTCCCTCCCCCGCCGCCTCGCTGAGGGGACGTCACATCGCCGGGGGTTCGGATCACTTCTCCGCGACCGTGTCATGCGCCACCACGGCCCCGACACGAAGTGACACCGAATGGACTCGCCCGATCGTTGTACGCGGCGTCGACGCGCGCTCGGTCCCGACTTGCGCTCCCCGGCCGCACACATCCGGAATCTGACGCTCCATCGCAGGTGTTCGACTGGTTTCGAGTCGTCAGGCGAGGCTCCCGAGACCGGAGTCCACCCGAATAGGTGAGTCGTGAAGAGACTCACATTCGACCGGATGAGCTATGTCCTGACCGGTTCTGTGAGTAACCATCCCTTCGACGACAAGCCCCCGTCATCCGGCGGGGCGGTCCGCGCGGACGCCGAGTCCTGCCGCCGTCGCGGACGCCAGGTCGACACCGAACGCAACGGCAGGAGCGGAGGACCCGAGTACGACGGGACCGGCCCCCGGGCCGATCCCTTGGGGTGAAGCCGCAGCAGCGGCCGGGCATCTTCGCCTGCCCGAACCCGACAGGTCATCCTTCGCAGGCGGACGACGAAGGGTTTGCGCATGATCGCGCCATCAGCCATGTCCGCGGTTCTCTCCCGGCTCGGGGCGGTATCCGCCCTCACGGCGGCTGCCGTTGCCGGCCCCGCGGTCCTTCCGGACATGGCCCAGCACGCCGAGGCCGCGACGATCCGGGCCAAGGCACTGAAGGTCGCGGCCTCGAAGAAGGGCGCTCCCTACCGGTACGGGGCCACCGGCCCCCGCAGCTTCGACTGCTCCGGCCTGACGCTCTACTCGTTCAAGAGGGTGGGCAGGAAGCTGCCTCGCACCGCCGCCGCGCAGTACAACAGCACACGGCACATCCACAGTTCCGACCGCACCAGCGGGGACCTGGTGTTCTTCCACTACGGGAGCAGCATCTACCACGTCGGGATATACGCGGGCCACGGGAGGATCTGGCACTCCCCCAAGCCGGGCGGCAGGGTACGCCTGGAAAAGATCTGGACCCGCAGCGTCTGGTACGGCCGTGTGAAGTGACCGCCCGTCGCGGGGCCCCGGGACGCGCCCACCCGGAGGCCCCGCGGCGTACCGGCGCGCGTAGCGTGAGGCCATGACGCTGCAGCAGCTGATCGCCGATGCCGCCGAGGGTGTCCTCCCGCCCCCCGACGGCTCGGTGACGGTCCTGCCGCAGCCCTCGGCACGCGACGCGGGCGTCCTCGCCTTCACGGCCCACACCGTGGTCTTCGCCGATGCCGACCCCGGCCGCGTCCGCGAACTGCTGCCGCCCGGCGACCTGTCGGCGCCGCTCAACCCGCCGTTCCTGACCGCCCTGGGCGGGCTGCTCGGGCGCCGGGTGAACGGCATCGACCTGCTGGCGACGGCCGCCGCCCTGCCCGGTCCGCCACCCGGCCCCCCGCTGGCCCTGCGGGAGACCGCGGGGCGCGAGCACCCTCGCGCGGCGCGGGCACTGGCGCACCGGGACGAGGTGCGCGTGTGGACGGTCCCGGGCGGCACCGTGCTCATCGGGCGCGGGGTGGCGGGCCGGTGGGAGATGGCGGTCGAGGTCGAGCCCGCGGCGCGCGGAGCCGGGCTCGGCCGACGGCTGGCCCTGGAGGCACGCCGCCTCGTCCCGGACGGCGGGACGCTGTGGGCCCAGATCGCCCCGGGCAACGCGGCGAGCGTGCGCGCGCTCCTGGCGGCGGGTTTCACACCCATCGGCGCGGAGGCACTGCTGGTGCCCGCTCACGACTGAACGCCTCAGGGCCGCACCCCGGTCAGCAGCACCGCGCCCAGCGCCACCAGCATGCCGCCGCTGACCCCCCGCACCCAGCTCGCCGCCGCGGGCCTGCGCAGCCAGGTGCCGAGCCCGTCGACCAGGAGCGCCACCCCGGGGAACCAGATCAGCGCCATGGCCACCACGATCGCGCTCAGCAGCAGGGTGCGGGGAACGGCGGGCTGCCCGGCCGGGACGAACTGCGGAAGCAGACTGAGGAAGAGCACCGGCGCCTTCGGGTTGAGTGCGTTGGTCAGGAAGCCCTGCCGCAGCCCGCGCACGACCCCGCGGCCGGGGTCCTGGTCGCCGCCGGCCGCGCCGTCCGCCGCGCCGGAGCGGCCGCGGCGCACCGCCGCCACGACCGCGCGCGACCCCAGGAAGAGCAGATAGGCACCGCCCAGCAGCTGCACGGTCCGGAACAGCGTGGGCACCGCCACCAGCACCGCGGCGAGCCCCGCGACCGCGAGGGCGGTGTGCACGAGCAGCCCGCCGGCGATCCCCACACCGGTGGCGACCCCGGTCCGGCGGGATCCGAGCGCGTTGCGCACGACCACGGCGAAGTCGGCGCCCGGCATCACGACCATGCCGGCCGCCACCCCGCAGAAGGCGATGAGATGTGCGTCCATGCCTGCCAGCGTGGGGCCCCGGGACCCTTAGTGTGTATGTGCAATCTTGAGGGCCAGTCCAAAGGAATGCTTACTGTTCGACTCCACCCGTCTCGCCGGGCTGGTCGCGGTGGCCGAGGCCGGATCGATCACCCGGGCCGCCGCGCGCCTCGGCTACACCGCGCCGGCGCTCTCTCAGCAGCTGGCCAAGCTGGAACGGGAGGCCGGCGCCGAGCTGCTGGTCCGGACACACCGCGGCGCGCGGCTCACGGCGGCGGGCGAGGTGCTGGTCGCGCACGCCCGACGGGCGCTGGACGAGATGGACCGGGCCCGGCTGGAACTGTCGCAGTTGCGCGGGCTGTCCGGGGGCCGGCTGCGCATCGGCACGTTCACGACGGCGGGCATCCATCTGCTGCCGCCCGTACTCACCGCCTTCCGCCGCGAACACCCGGAGGTGGAGCTGCGCGTCGCCGAGTACGAGCCGCCGGCCGGGGTGGCCGCCGTCGCCGCCGGGGACGCGGACCTCGCGCTGACCCATAACTACGAGGGGGGGCCGGATCCGGCACCGCCCCCCGGCGTCACGGTGGAGCCGCTCCTCGTGGAGGACCTGGTCCTCGTGACGTCCCCCGGGCACGCGCTGGCCGCCGCGCCCGGCCCGATGCGCTGGGCCGAGCTCGCGGGCCAGCCGCTGGTGAGCAGCGCACCCGACTACCCGAACCGGCAGGCGATGGAGGCGGCGCTGCGGGCCGCGGGCGTGCGCCCGGTCGTGGTGTGCGAGACCCCCGCCTACGTGACGGTGTGCGCACTGGTCAGTGCGGGGCTCGGGATGGGTCTGGTGCCCAGGATGATGGCGGAGTCCTCGGTGGTGCCGCTCGGGGTGCGTGCGCTCGCGGCACCCGGTATCCACCGGACGATCGCGCTCGCGAGCCGCGGTGACGACACGTCACCCGGCGTCCGCACCCTGCGCGCCCTGCTGCTGGGAACCTACCGGCGCCCCGCGACGACGCCGGGCGCGGCGCTCACTCCACCGGGGCGGCCGCGGCCACCCACGGAAGGGTGATCCAGACGGTCTTGCCGCCCTCGACGGTAGGGGTGACATGGAGCCGGCCGCCGGCCTCGGCGGTGAGGTGCCGGATGATCACCATGCCGCGGCCGTTGTCCTGCTGGACGGCGGCCGGCAGCCGCTGGGGCCAGCGCGGGTGGCTGTCGGTGACCCCGATCCGCAACTGCTCGTCGCGGTCGAGCTGGACGTCGAGGGTGAAGGTCGGCGACTGGCCGAGGGTGTGCAGGACGGCATTGGTGGCGAGTTCGGAGACGATGAGCCGGACGGCGTCGGCGGGCGACGAGTCCTCCGCCATCCCCCACTCCACCAACAGGTCGCACACGTAACGACGGGCCGCGGGTACCGAGGCAGGGTCGCTCGGCAGGGTGACGGATACTTCCTGATGGTCTGCCATGGCGACGCTGTCCCTTTCCCGCCGTGACCGGGACTCCGGCGCACGCCTGTCCGGGCCGCGCGCCCGGCCGCCGGTGGTCCGTACTTCCCGTACGGTGCGCACCGGCTTCCACGCGCCAGAGTGCCACCCATCGTGCCGTTAAACAGGGGCCACCACAGCTATATGCATATATCTGTCGCCCAAAGCGGTGAACTCTGCTACGAGAGAACGTATTTGCGCGGCAGACTTCGCCCGGGGACCGGCGGGGCATGCCGGGAACCAGGAGGTACACAGTCATGCAGCAGGTGCCGGCGGTCCGCCGCCGCAAGATCGGCTCCGAATTGCGCCGTCTCAGGGACACGGCCGGCCTGACGAGCGGAGAGGTCGCCCTCCGCGTGGGCTGGCATCAGTCCAAGGTGAGCCGCATCGAGACCGGCCGCAGCGGCGTGCGCCCGGAGGACGTGACCGCACTGCTGGACGCGTACGGCGTCCGCGACCAGCGGCTGCGCGACATGCTGGCTGCGCTGGCCGGCGGTGAGGGCGTCCGGCGCGGCTGGTGGCACGAGTACCGGGAGGAACTCCCGTCCGCGTACCGGGACTTCATCAGTCTGGAGACCGACGCCTGCCGGGCCCGCACCCTGGAGACGACCGTGGTGCCGGGGCTGCTGCAGACCCCGGACTACGCCCGCGAGCTGACCCGTTCGGTGCTGCCCCAGCTCGGCCCGCGGCAGGTCGCGACGCTGGTCGACGTGCGCATGGCGCGGCAGGCGGTGCTCCGCGGGTCACCGCCGCTGGAGCTGTGGGCCGTGCTCGACGAGGCGGTGCTGCGGCGCAGTGTGGGGGGCCCGGAAGTGATGGCGGCGCAATTAAGCCATCTTGTGGAGCTCGGTTCCCTGCCCCATGTGCATCTGCAGGTGCTGCCTTTCTCGGCCGGTGGCCATATCGGCGTCACGGGGCCTTTCGTCATCTTCTCGTTTCCGCGCATTGCTGATCTGGATGTTGTCGTTCTCGACCAGTTGACGAGTAGTCTCTATCTGGATCAGAAAGAGGACATCAGGGCGTACGGTGCCGCCTTCAACAGATTGCGCTCCCACGCCCTGTCGAGTGAACAGTCGCTGTCCTTCATCACCGGCATCGGCAAAGGCGCGTAAGGAGGCACACCCCCATGTCCAGCGCACTGCCTCAGTACGTTTCCTCCAGTGCGTCCCTCTTCGGCGTGAATTGGCGACGCAGCAGCTACAGCACGGCGGCGAACAACTGCGTCGAGACGGCCCTGCTCCCCTCCGGGCCGCTCTCGGGACAGCTCGCCGTCCGCGACTCCAAGGATGTGCGCGGCCCGGCCCTGCTCTTCTCCCCCACCGAGTGGAACGCGTTCCTGGACGCGGTGCGCACAGGAACCCTCACCGAGCGCCCCTGAGCTCAGCGGCGTGGCGGCGCCGTACGGACGATGGTCCCGACGGCGTCGCCGATCTCCCGGTCGGTCAGGTCGGCGCGGGCGGTGAGCCGCAGACGGGAGATCCCGTCCGGCACCGACGGAGGCCGGAAACACCCCACACCGAGCCCCGCCTCCCGGCAGTCCGCGGCCCATTGCACGGCCGCCTCCGGCGAGGGCGCCCGCACCGACACCACGCACGCGTCCGGCGCGGTGGTCTCCAGCCCCGCAGCCGCCAGTCGTTCGTACAGCTCACGGGCCACCTCACGGGCCCGCGCGGCGCGGTCCGGCTCCCGGCGCAGCAGCCGCAGCGCCCCCAGCGCGGCGCCCGTGGCCGCCGGCGCGAGGCCGGTGTCGAAGATGAACGTCCGTGCCGCGTTGACCAGATGCCCGATGACCCGGGCCGGGCCGAGCACCACGCCGCCCTGGCTGCCCAGCGACTTGGACAGCGTGGCCGTGCACACCAGCCCCGGGGCCCCGGCCAGCCCGGCGGCCGCCGTCGCGCCCCGGCCACCGTCCCCGAGGACGCCGAGCCCGTGCGCGTCGTCGACCAGGAGCGCGGCCCCCGCCTCGGCGCAGGCCGCGGCCAGTTCACCGAGCGGGGCAGCGTCGCCGTCCACCGAGAAGACCGAGTCGGTGACGGTCACGGCCGGGCCGTCGTGCCCTGACAGCGCCTTACGCACGGCCTCGGGGTCGGCGTGGGCGACGACCTCGGTGGATGCCCGGGAGAGCCGGCAGCCGTCGATGAGGGAGGCGTGGTTGCCCGCGTCGGAGACGATCAGGGTGCCCGGCTCGGTGGTCAGCGCGGTCACCGCGGCGAGATTGGCGGCGTACCCCGAGGCCAGCACCAGGGCCGCCTCGAAGCCGCAGAACGCGGCGAGTTCGGCCTCCAGCTCCGCGTGCAGTTCGGTGCTGCCGGTCACCAGCCGTGAGCCGGTCGACCCGGCGCCCCAGCGCAGGCACGCATCGGCACCCGCACGGGTGACCTCCGGGTGCCGGGCCAGGCCCAGGTAGTCGTTGGAGGCGAGGTCGAGCAGCGGCGACCGCGCGGGGCGGGGCCGCAGGGTGCGCACCAGCCCCGCGGCGCCGCGCCGTTCGGCGTGCGCGTCGATCCAGTCGAACGGGTCGCGGGCCATGGTCGTCCCCGGGGTCGTCGTGAGGTCTCTGCAGCACCGTAGTGTGCCCTGCCGGTTCGCACGGTGTGGTGATCCACACACCCTGCGCGAGCGGTCTTGTGGGGTGCCTCATTGGCTCCGGATCGCCGCGTGCGTCAGGATCACGGCATGGATCTGCTCAATGGGTTGGTGGAGAAGGGGCTGCGCCGCGAGCTGCCCACACGCGAGGAGGCCCTCGCCGTGCTGGTCACCTCCGACGACGAGCTGCTCGACGTGGTGGCCGCGGCCGGCAAGGTGCGCCGGGCCTGGTTCGGGCGCCGCGTGAAGCTGAACTACCTGGTCAATCTCAAGTCGGGGCTGTGCCCCGAGGACTGCTCGTACTGCTCGCAGCGGCTGGGTTCCGAGGCCGGTGTCCTCAAGTACACCTGGCTGAAGCCCGAACAGGCGGCGGCCGCCGCGGCGGCGGGGGTCGCGGGCGGCGCCAAGCGGGTGTGCCTGGTGGCCAGCGGGCGCGGACCGACCGACCGCGACGTGGACCGGGTCTCGAAGACCATCGAAGCCATCAAGGAGCAGAACGAGGGCGTGGAGGTCTGCGCCTGCCTCGGCCTGCTCTCCGAGGGGCAGGCCGGCCGGCTGCGCGGCGCGGGCGCCGACGCGTACAACCACAACCTCAACACCTCCGAGGCGACCTACGGGGACATCACCACCACGCACACCTACGCCGACCGGGTCGACACGGTGCAGCAGGCCCAGGCGGCAGGCCTGTCCGCCTGCTCCGGTCTGATCGCGGGCATGGGCGAGAGCGACGAGGACCTGGTCGACGTCGTGTTCGCGCTGCGGGAGCTGGACCCCGACTCGGTCCCCGTCAACTTCCTCATCCCGTTCGAGGGCACGCCGCTGGCCAAGGAGTGGAACCTCACCCCCCAGCGGTGCCTGCGCATCCTCGCGATGGTGCGCTTCGTCTGCCCCGACGTGGAGGTCCGCATCGCGGGCGGCCGCGAGGTGCACCTGCGCACCATGCAGCCGCTGGCGCTGCACCTGGCCAACTCCATCTTCCTGGGCGACTACCTCACCAGTGAGGGCCAGGCGGGTCAGGCCGACCTCGACATGATCGCGGACGCCGGCTTCGAGGTGGAGGGCGCCGGCACGGTCACCCTCCCCCAGCACCGCGCCGACGTCGCGGACGCGCGGGCGGGTGCCGGATGCGGCTCGCACAGCGACGGCTGCGGCTCGCACGACGCCGGGGAGGGCGGTTGCGGCCCCTGCGGCGGACACGGCGACGCCGCCCCGGTCCCGGCGGGCACCGCGGGTGCCCCGCGCACCGACCTGGTGGCGGTGCGCCGTCGCGGCACCGGGACGGACCTGCCGCCCAATGCCTGAACCGCTCACCGCGGGCGAGCTCCTGGCACTGGACCGGGAGCACGTCTGGCATCCGTACGGGCCCATGCCGGGCCGTCAGGACCCGCTCGTCGTCGAGTCCGCCGCCGGGGTCCGGCTGCGGCTCGCCGAACCGGTCGAGGGCGTGACCGAACTCGTGGACGGCATGTCCTCCTGGTGGTCGGCGATCCACGGCTACAACCACCC
Organism: Streptomyces sp. NPDC088354; assembly: GCF_044753585.1. Lineage (NCBI taxonomy): Bacteria > Bacillati > Actinomycetota > Actinomycetes > Kitasatosporales > Streptomycetaceae > Streptomyces > Streptomyces sp. NPDC088354. The sequence goes on from NZ_JBIVNJ010000020.1 coordinate 45,460, forward strand.
GGTGCTCAACGAGGCGGCGCGCGGCCAGCTGGACCGCATGAGCCACGTCATGTTCGGCGGGCTCACGCACGAGCCCGCCGTCCGGCTCGCCGCCCGCCTGGTGGAGATCACCCCGGAGCCGCTGCGGCACGTCTTCCTCGCCGACTCCGGCTCCGTGTCGGTCGAGGTCGCCGTCAAGATGTGCCTGCAGTACTGGCGCTCCCTCGGCCGGCCCGCCAAGCAGCGCCTGATGACCTGGCGCGGCGGCTACCACGGCGACACCTGGCAGCCGATGTCCGTGTGCGACCCCGAGGGCGGCATGCACGGGCTGTGGTCGGGGGTGCTGCCCCGTCAGGTCTTCGCCGACGCGCCACCGGCCGAGTACGACGACGCGTACGCCCGCCATCTGCGGGAGAGAGTCGCCCGCCACGCGCACGAACTCGCCGCGGTCGTCGTGGAGCCGGTGGTGCAGGGCGCGGGCGGCATGTCCTTCCACCCGCCGGCCTATCTGCGGGTGCTGCGCGAGGCCTGCGACGAGCACGACGTGCTGCTCGTGTTCGACGAGATCGCCACCGGCTTCGGCCGGACCGGCACGCTCTTCGCCGCCGAGCAGGCGGGCGTCTCCCCCGACGTGATGTGCGTCGGCAAGGCCCTCACGGGCGGCTATCTGACCATGGCCGCGACCCTGTGCACCGCCCGGGTCGCCGACGGCATCTCCCGGGGCGAGGTCCCCGTCCTCGCCCACGGCCCCACCTTCATGGGCAACCCGCTGGCCGCGGCCGTCGCCTGCGCCTCGATCGACCTGCTGCTCGGGCAGGACTGGGCCCAGGAGGTCAAGCGCATCGAGGCCGGACTGCGGGACGGGCTGGCGCCGGCCGCCGCCCTCCCGGGAGTGCGGGACGTACGGGTGCTGGGCGCGATCGGGGTCGTCCAGCTCGACACCCCCCTCGACGCTGCTGCCATGGCGGCCGCCTCGCGGGCCGCCGTCCGCGGGGGGGTATGGTTGCGGCCGTTCCGGGACTTGATCTACACGATGCCCCCGTACGTGACGGGGGACGAGGACGTCGCGCGCATCTGCGCGGCGGTGTGCGCGGCAGCGGAGGCGGCATGACGGTGTTGTTCGTGACCGGTACGGGCACGGAGATCGGCAAGACGGTGGTCTCGGCGGCCATCGCGGCGACCTCGCTCGCGGTGGGCTTCAGCGTCGCCTACCTCAAGCCCGCCCAGACCGGCCTCGGTCCCGACGAGCCGGGCGACGCCGCGGAGGTGACGCGGCTGGCCGGGCACGAGCTCACCGGCGTCGAACTCGTCCGCTACCCCGACCCCCTGGCCCCGGCCACGGCGGCCCGGCGCGCCGGCATGCCGTCCGTGGGCCCGGGTGAGATCGCCGAGGCCGCCGCGAAGCTCGCGGCCGTCCACGACATCGTCCTGGTCGAGGGCGCGGGCGGGCTCCTGGTCCGGTTCGACCAGGACGGCTCCACGCTCGCGGACGCGGCGAAGATGCTGGGTTCACCGGTCCTCGTCGTCGCGCCCGCCGGGCTCGGGACGCTCAACACGGCCGCCCTCACGGCGGAGGCGCTGCGGGCCCGCGCACTGGCCTGCGCCGGTTTCGTCATCGGCAGTTGGCCCGGCGACCCGGACCTGGCGGCCCGCAGCAACCTCGCCGACCTCCCGGACTGCACCGGAGCACCGCTGATCGGCGCCGTCCCCGCAGGGGCCGCGGCGCTCTCGCCGGACGCCTTCCGGGAGGCCGCGCCGGGCTGGCTCGCGCCCCGCATCGGCGGCCTCTGGGACGTCGACGCCTTCACGGCGATCTGGTCCTCCATCATCTGACGGCTCGAACGGCCGTCCGGCGGCGGCCGAACCGCGAGCCGGAACTGCGCACCACGAGGCATGGCGGGCCCGCCCCGGCGGCAGAATCCGGAAGAGGGGGGCACGACGAGGCGTACTCGACAAGAAGGGGCCTGCCATGCCCATCCGTTCCAGCGTGATGCGCGAGCCCGTCCACCACCCGCTGTTCGCCCGCTTCTACGCCCGCTGCGCCCGGGGCGCCGAGACCCGTATGGGCCTGGCGGAGCTGCGGGGGGAACTCCTGGCCGGGCTGTCCGGCCGGGTGATCGAGATCGGTGCCGGCCCGGGACTGAACTTCCGTCACTATCCGCGCACGGTGGCGGAAGTCGTGGCCATCGAACCCGAACGGCATCTGCGCCGGCTGGCCGTGGACGAGGCGCAGCGTGCGCAGGTGCCGGTGGACGTGGTGCCGGGCGTCGCGGAGGCCCTGCCGGTCAAGAGCGAGGGTTTCGACGCCGCGGTGTCCTCACTGGTGATGTGCTCGGTGCGGGATCCGGCGCGGGCGCTCGGCGAGTTGCTGCGCGTGCTGCGGCCGGGCGGTGAACTGCGGCTGCTGGAACACTGCCGGGCCCCGGGCCGCGGCGGGGCGGCGGTGCAGTGGGTGGCGGACCACACGTTCTGGCCTCTGCTGTTCGGGGGCTGCCGCACGGGACGGGACACTCCGGCGGCGGTGCAGGCGAGCGGCTTCGAGCTGCTGGAGCTGCGCCGCCTGCGCGTCCCGGAGCACGGGCTCCAGGTGCCGAGTTCACCGCATGTACTGGCCACGGCGCGCCGCCCGGGCTGATCTTGCCCGCTGTACCTACCGGTATGTACAGTCACCCGCGTGGACACCCCCGACCGGTTGATCGAGAGCACCCGCGCGCTGCTGTGGGAACGCGGCTACATCGGCACCAGCCCCAAGGCCATCCAGCAGCGCTCAGGTGTCGGCCAGGGGAGCATGTACCACCACTTCTCCGGCAAGCCCGATCTCGCGCTCGCCGCGGTACGGCGCACCGCCGCGGAGATGCGCGCTGCGGCCGAGGAGCAGCTCGCCGGGCCCGGGACGGCGGTCGAGCGGATCACCCGCTATCTGCGGCGCGAGCGCGAGGTGCTGCGCGGCTGCCCGGTGGGCGGGCTCACCCAGGACCCGGAGATCGTCACCAGCCCGGCGCTGCGCGCTCCGGTGGACGAGACCTTCGAGTGGCTGCGCGGCCGGATCGCCGACGTGCTCGCGGGCGGCCAGGCACGCGGCGAGATCGCCCCCGGGCTCGACCCCGACGACATCGCCGCGACCGTCGTCGCCGTCCTCCAGGGCGGCTACGTGCTCGCCCGCGCGGCCGGCTCGGCCGCGCCCTTCGACCAGGCCGTCAGCGGAGTGCTGGCGCTGCTGTCGCATCACTCCTAGGCGGTTCCGTGTACGCGATGCAGTACGAGATCACCCTGCCCGCCGACTACGACATGGGGATCATCCATGACCGGGTGGCCGCCCGCGGCGGTCTCACCGACGCGTACGAGGGCCTGGGGTTCAAGGCCTATCTCGTGCGGGAGCGCGGCGCCGACGGCTCGCCGGTCAACCAGTACGCCCCCTTCTACCTCTGGGGCGACACCGGCGGGATGAACCGCTTCCTGTGGGGCGGCGGCGGCTTCGGGGGCATCGTCGGCGATTTCGGCCGCCCGTCCGTGCACCACTGGACCGGTGCCGCCTTCCGCCCCGGCCCTGCCCACGGCTCCGCGCCCCGGGCGGCGAGCCGCCTGCGCGAGCCCCTGCCGGCGGGCGCCGACCCCCGCGAGCCGGTGGCCCGCGCGCTGGAGCGCTGGCAGGAGCGTTCCGCCGCCCCGGGCGTGCACGCGACCGTGCTCGCGGTCGACCCGCGGCACTGGGAGATCGTCCACCTCACCTTGTGGGCGGAGCCGGCGGTCGGCGACGACCCCGACCGCTACACGCTGCTCCACCTGTCGGCGCCGCACTGGGACCAACTCCCCGTGGGCGTCCGGTGGCCGTAGCCGCGGGACCGACCGGCGCCCGGCGACCCCTTCACAGGCTCCAGCCGCGCAGCACCTCGGCGATCTCCAGCACATCGGCCGTGCCGCCCTTGACCAGCCGGGCCAGCTCGCGCACCCGCTCCGGCGAGGTGGCGACCTTGAGCCCGCTCGCGACCAGATAGGCGTAGGCCACGGCCGAGGCGAACATGACGTTGGACCGCTCCAGGGCGGGGACGTGCACCAGCAACTGCATGAGGGACGCGGCGCACTCGTAGGTGTCTGCGTACACGGGCACGCCGAATATCTCGGCCTGGTGCCGGCTGACGGCGGCGACCAGCGCGCCCCAGTCGGCGACCTGGGGGTCACCGGGGGTGTTGTGCTCGGCGACCATGAGCAGCCAGGCGAGATCGATCCGCAGGGTCAACGACGGCCTTCGCGCTCCGCGCCGAACTCCTCGGCGAAGACGGACTCGTACTGCTTCATGAAGTCGGCCGCCGCCTCGACGAAAGTGCGGCCGTTCTCGCCCGCGTCCTGCTGGACGAGTTCCTCTATGTAGCGGTTCACACTGATCCCCCGCTGCGCGGCCCGTTCCCGGGCGGTCGCGGCGGTGGTCTCGTCGACCCGCACGTTCAACTGGGTCTTGGCCATACCATCAGGCTAGCGCCGATGCGCTAGCAGTGACAAGTGCCCCTTACACGCGCGATCCGGAGCCCGACCCCCGGACGATGCACGCGCGCTCACGACGACCTACTCTCGCCCCATACGACAGCACGCACATCGGCATGATGGGGGACAAGCGTGTCGACACCGGCCACAACAGGCACAGAGGACACCGTGACGGGCGCCGAGGTGGCGGCCCGGGCCCTGGCACTGACCAAGGCGTACGGAACGGGCGAGACCCGCGTGGTGGCACTGGACGCGGTGGACGTGGACATCCGGCGGGGCCGGTTCACCGCCGTCATGGGGCCGTCGGGCTCCGGCAAGTCAACCCTGATGCACTGCCTGGCGGGGCTGGACTCCGTCACCTCCGGGCAGGTGTGGATCGGCGACACCGAGATCACGCGGCTGGGCGAACGGCAGCTGACGCGTCTGCGCCGGGACCAGGTCGGCTTCGTCTTCCAGGCCTTCAACCTGCTGCCGACGCTGACCGCGGCGGAGAACATCACGCTGCCGATGGACATCGCCGGCCGCAGGCCCGACCAGGAGTGGCTGGACCGCGTCATCGACACCCTCGGCCTGCGCGACCGGCTGCGGCACCGCCCGTCGCAGCTGTCCGGCGGCCAGCAGCAGCGTGTCGCGTGCGCACGCGCGCTCGCGTCCCGCCCGCAGCTGATCTTCGCCGACGAGCCCACCGGCAACCTGGACTCCCAGTCCGGCGCGGAGGTGCTGCGCTTCCTGCGGGAGGCCGTGGACCGGCTGGGCCAGACCGTGGTGATGGTGACCCACGACCCCACCGCGGCCGCGCACTCGGACCTGGTGCTCTTCCTCAACGACGGGCGCATCGTCGACGAGCTGTCCCGGCCCTCGGCCGACGGCGTGCTGGAGCGGCTCAAGCGCTTCGACGCGCTGCGGAAGCAGGGTTAGGCCCCTGCCGTGCTCCGGGCGACGCTGCGCAGCTTCCTGGCCCACAAGGGCCGGCTGCTGCTCTCCGCGCTCGCCGTCCTGCTGTCGGTGGCGTTCGTCACCGGCAGCATGATCTTCTCCGACACCGTCAACCGCACCTTCAACCGGCTCTTCGCCTCGACCGCGGCCGATGTGACGGTGGGTCCGCCCGAGGCGTTCTCCGAGAACCAGAACTACGCCTCGGGCCAGGTCGGCACACTTCCCGCGTCGCTGCTGGCCAAGGTCGAGGCCGTGCCGGGGGTCGCCGACGCGCACGTCGACGCCACCGTCCGGAACGCCACCGTCGTCGACGCCCGCAACCGCCCCGTCGGACCGACGACCGGGGCACCCGTCCTGGCCGGCAACTGGTCCGGCGACCCGCGCAGTCCGGTACGGCTGACCAGCGGCCACGCGCCGCACGGCGACCGCGAGGCGCTGATCGACGCGGACACCGCGGCCAACCGCGGGCTGCGTATCGGTGACACCCTGCGCGTACTCGCGCAGCCGGGCGCGTTCCCCGTGCGCATCGTCGGCATCGCCACGTTCACCACCACCAACCCGGGCACGACCCGGCTGTTCGTGGACACGCCCACCGCGCAGACCCGGCTGATCGGCCGGGCCGGAGCCGCGACCTCGGTGCGCGCCGACGCCGCGCCCGGCGTGTCCGACGCGACGCTGAAGCGGCGGATCGCCGCCGCGCTGGGCCCCGGCTACACGTACACGACGCAGGCCGAACAGGCGAAGTCGGCCGCCGAGTCCCTGGCGACGTTCCTCGACGTGATCAAGTACGTCATGCTGGGCTTCGCCGGGGTCGCGGTCCTCGTCGGTGTCTTCCTGATCGTCAACACCTTCTCCATGCTGATCGCGCAGCGCACCCGCGAACTCGGGCTGCTGCGCGCGCTGGGCGCGGACCGGCGGCAGGTGCGGCGCTCGGTGCTCGTGGAGGCGGCGCTGCTCGGCCTGGTCGGCTCCACGCTGGGGCTGCTGTGCGGGGTGGGGCTGGCGGCCGGGCTGATCCGGCTGCTGGGCGCGTTCGGCATGAACATCGGCGCCTCGCAGATGGTGCTGCGTCCGCCGGTACCGGTGGCGGCGTACGCGGTCGGGCTGGTGGTGACGCTCGTCGCGGCCTACCTGCCGGCGCGCAGGGCCTCGCGGGTGTCCCCCATGGCCGCGCTTGCCGACGTCGAGGTCACGGACGGCGACCGGTCGCTGCGGGGACGGGCGGTCGCGGGCGGGCTCCTCGCGCTGCCGGCGGCGGCCGCGCTCGCGGGCGCGGCGGCCGCGGGGACGATCGGTGCCGCCGCGTCCTTCCTGGGCCTGGGCATCGGGCTCTCGCTGATCGCCGCGGTGGTGGCGGGCCCGCTGCTCGTACGCCCGGTCATCCGTGTGGTGGGCGGGGCGCTGCCGCGGGTGTTCGGGCCGGTGGGGCGGATGAGCCAGCGCAACGCGCTGCGCAATCCCCGGCGCACCGGCGCGACGGCCTCGGCACTGATGATCGGGCTCGCCCTGGTGACCGGCATGTCGATGGCCGGGACCTCGATGGCCAGTTCGTTCGACCACGAGATCGACAGGGCACTCGGCGCCGACTTCGTCGTCCAGGGCGACCGTTTCGCGCCCTTCTCCCCCGCCGTCACCAAGGCGGTGCACAAGGTGCGGGGGGCGGGCCGGATCGTCCCGATGCGCTACGTGCCCGTCCTGGTCACCCTGCCCGGCGGTCGTACGGCGAAGCTCACCGGTGCCGCCATCGGCCCCGGCGCAGACGACGTGCTCAACCTCGACTACGCCCGCGGTGACACCGCCCGGGCGCTCGCCGCGGACAGCGTCTCGCTCTCGCAGGAGTACGCGGCCCGGCACGGGCTGCGGGTGGGCAGCAGACTGCCGGTGCGCTTCGCCGACGCCCGCAGGGCCACCTTCGTCCTGCGGGCCCTGACCACCAGCCAGGGCACCCTCTTCGGGGACGACGCCACCTTGACGATGGGGCTCGCCACCGCCGAGCGCCATCTGCCGGGGAGCCAGGACGCCGCCCTGTACGTGAACGCGGCGCCCGGCACCGCCAAGCCGACGCTCCGCGCCCGGCTGGAGCGGGCGCTGAAGCCCTATCCGCAGGTCGAGGTCCGGGACCAGGCCGACTACAAGAGGCTGGTGCGCACCCAGATCTCCGTGCTGCTCACCCTCGTCTACGCGCTGCTGGGGCTGGCGATCCTCATCGCGGTCCTCGGTGTCGTCAACACCCTTGCCCTGTCGGTGGTCGAGCGCACCCGCGAGATCGGGCTGCTGCGGGCCATCGGCCTGTCGCGCCTCCAGCTCAGACGCATGATCCGCCTGGAGTCGGTGGTGATCGCCGTGTTCGGCGCGGTGCTGGGCCTCGGACTCGGTCTGGTGTGGGGACTGGTGACGCACGAGGTGCTCGCCCTGGAGGGCATCCGGGCGCTCACGGTGCCCTGGACGACGGTCGGCGCGGTCATGGCCGGCTCGGTGGTCGTCGGTCTGGTCGCCGCCCTGCTGCCGGCGCTGCGCGCCTCGAGGATGAACGTGCTGGCGGCCATCGCGCACGAATGACGGCGTGCGCGGTGCGCCGTGCGGCGGCGGGGCGCTGGCGTCGGACCGGCCGGCTACACGGCGGCGCACGCCGCCCAGCGGGCCCGGCTCGGCACCTTCGCGCTCAACGCCGCCTGCGGTTCTGGCGGACGCCGGGAACCGGCCCTCGGCGCGGGCTACCTGCGCGAAGCGTTCGGGGCGGCCGGACCGCCCGACGCACACCGTCACCACGCTGCGCCGCCTCTGGGCGCGACGGCCGGTGCGCCGGCGAACCGCAGCTGGACGCTGGGGCCGGATGGCCAGCGAGCGTCGTCGCGTTGACCGGGACGCAGGCCGCTCCACGCACGCATGACGGCACTCTGCGGCTGCTGCCCGCCGCCACGGGGGACGAACCGGGGCGCCGTGGCGCACGGCACCGCGCCCACAGATCGCCGTGCAGGTGCCCGACCAGCCGGACCGGCGCCCCGGGCGCGGCGGGGCGTCCAGGAGCCCACGGCCGAGGACTTCGCCCGCGTGATCGCGGAACCGCGGCGGAACCGCACGTAAAACCCTCGACGGGCGCCCGTACGGCCTGCTTGGGTGAGGACCGTGGACGATCTGCGAATACAGGCCGCGGCACCTGCCGACGCCGAAAGAGTGCTGGCGTTCTGGAAGGACGCCGCCGAGGGCACCACGGTCAGCGACGACCTGGCCGGGGTGAGCGGCCTCATCGCCCGGGATCCCGAGGCGCTGCTCCTCGCGACACGCGGCGGGGAACTCGTCGGCACCGTCATCGCCGGCTTCGACGGCTGGCGCTGCCACCTGTACCGCCTGGCCGTGCACCCGCGGGGGCGCCGCCAGGGCGTCGCGACCGCGCTGCTGGCCGCGGCGGAGCGCCGGTTCGCCGCGCTCGGCGGCCGCCGCGGGGACGCCATGGTGCTCGTGCGCAACGAGCGGGCCCACCACGCCTGGCGGTCGGCGGGCTATCTCCCCAACGAGCAGTGGCGGCGCTGGACCAAGCCGCTCGTCGAGGTCCGCCCGCCCGGCCCTCCGGCCGCCGGGTAGCCCGCCCGGCACCGCCGTCGCCCGCAGGGACACGCGCCCGTTCCGCCGACGGTGGCATGAGCGCGCGCGCCGCCGTCCGCTGACCGATCATGGGATCGAGGTGTCCCGATGACCGAAGTGCTCCTGCTGGCCGTCGCGCTGCTGCTCACGCTGGCGTGCGCGGTCTTCGTCGCCGCGGAGTTCTCGCTGACCACCGTCGAGCGCGGCGACCTGGAACGTGCCGCGCGGGCCGGTGAGCGGGGCGCGTCCGCCGCGCTGCGTGCCGTGCGCACCCTGACGCTGCAGTTGTCCGGGGCCCAGCTCGGGATCACCGTCACGGGCCTGGTGATCGGCATGCTGGCGGAGGCCTCCATCGCGAAGCTGCTGGCCGGGCCACTGCGGGCGCTCGGGATGCCGAGTTCGGCGGCGACGTCCCTGGCACTGGTCCTGGGCACGGCGATCTCGACGGTCGTGCTGATGGTGGTCGGCGAACTGGTCCCGAAGAACTGGGCGATCTCCCGTCCGTTGCCGGTCGCCAAGGCGGTCGCCCCGGCGCAGCGGGCGTTCACCGCCGCCTTCGGTCCGCTCATCCGCCATCTGAACAACTCCGCCAACCGCATCCTGCGGCGCCTGGGCATGGAGCCCGCGGAGGAGCTCGCGTCGGCCCGAAGTCCGGAGGAACTGGTCGCGCTCGCCCGTCACTCGGCGCGGGCCGGTGCCCTGGAGGCGGACACCGCGGAACTGTTCGTCCGCACCCTGGGCCTGGCGGAGCTGACCGCCGAGAACGTCATGACCCCCCGGGTCCAGGTCACCTCTTTGGACGAGCGCGCGAGCTGCCAGGACGTCGCCGAGGCCACCCGGGCGACCGGCCTGTCCCGTTTCCCCGTGCACCGCGGCGGCCTGGACGACGTGATCGGCATCGTCCACATCAAGGACGTGCTGGCCGTGCCGGCCGAGCGCCGGCCGGGCCACCCGCTGACCGCGCTGCTGCGCGAGCCGCTGCTGGTGCCCGAGTCGCTGACCGTCGACCGGCTGCTGGACCGGCTCGCCGGCGACACGGGCATGGCCGTGGTCATCGACGAGTACGGGGGCACGGCCGGCGTCGTCACCCTGGAGGACATCGTGGAGGAGGTGGTCGGGGAGGTGCGTGACGAGCACGACCCGCAGGAGACGCCCGACCTCGCCTTCATCCACCAGGACCGCACCGGCCGCCGGGTCTACGACGCCGACGGCGCCACCCGCACCGACCAGCTGGCCCAGATCGGGCTGCGGGCGCCCGAGGGGCCGTACGAGACGCTGGCCGGACTGATCGCGGAACGGCTCGGCCGCATCCCGGTCACCGGGGACATCGCCGAGGCCGCCGGGTGGGTGCTGGAGGTCACCGACGACTCCGGGCACCGCGCGGCCCATGTGCGGCTGATCTCCCCGCCGCCGGGCGAGGACGCGCCGCCCGGCCAGGACGCGGGGCACGGCCAGGACGCGGGGCACGGCACCGACGACGGCGCGGCGGAGGTGCGATGACCTTCCTGCAGATCATGGTCGGGCTGCTGACGCTGGTGGTGAACGCGTTCTTCGTCGGCGCCGAGTTCGCCATGATCTCCGTGCGGCGCAGTCAGATCGAGCCCCGCGCCGAGGCCGGCGAACGCGGGGCACGCCACGTCCTGTGGGGCCTGCAGCACCTCTCGCCGCTGCTGGCGGCCGCGCAGCTGGGAATCACCCTGTGCACCCTGGTGCTCGGCATCGTGGCCGAGCCCGCCATCGAGCACGTGCTGTCCCCGCTGTTCCAGGCGCTGCACGTCCCGGAGAGCGCGGTTCACGTGGCGTCGTTCGCCATCGCGCTGACCCTGGCCACGTACGCGCACATGCTGCTGGGCGAGATGGTGCCGAAGAACATCGCGCTCGCCGCGCCCGAGCGCACCGCGCTGGCGCTGGGGCCGCCGCTGGTGACGCTCGCGCGGGCGCTGCGCCCGGTGATCTTCGCGATCAACGCGTTCGCCAACGGCCTGCTGAAGCTGCTGCGGGTGGAGCCGAAGGACGAGGTCGCCGCGGTGTTCTCCGACGACGAGCTGGCCCGGATGGTCACCGACGCGGGGGCAGCGGGGCTGCTGGACGAGCGGGCCGCGATCCGGCTGCAGGACGCGCTGGAACTCGGCCGGCGTCCGGTGGGCGAGGTCGTGGTGCCCGCCGACCGGGTGGTCACGGCGCGTTCGGACATCACACCCGAGGGGCTGGAGCGGCTGAGCGCGCGTTCGGGGTTCTCCCGCTTCCCGGTCACCGAGGACTCCGGCCGCGTCCTGGGCTACCTCCACGTCAAGGACGCCCTCGCCTTCGGGCCGGACCACCGCGACCTCCCGTTCCCGCGCGGAGCGCTGCGGCGCATCACCCGCGTGGGCGCGGCGACCCCGCTGGACGACGTCCTGGCGGCGATGCGGGCCAGCGGCGCGCACCTGGCCGCGGTGGTCGACGACGAGGGGCGCGGCATGGGCCTGGTGACCATGGAGGACGTGCTCAAGGAGCTGATGGGGCACACACCGGCCGCCTGAGGCGGCCGCGGAACGGCCCGGTAGGATCACGGCCGCCATGGAGATGACCGCCACCCACACCAGTTTCGTCGCGCTCGGCGACTCCTTCACCGAAGGCATGTCGGACGCGCTGCCCGACGGCACCTACCGCGGCTGGGCCGACCTCCTCGCGGGCCGGCTCGCCGCCCACAGCCCGGACTTCCGCTACGCCAATCTGGCGGTGCGCGGCAAGCTGATCCAGCAGATCGTGGACGAGCAGGTGGAGACCGCGGCCTCGATGGGCGCGGACCTGGTGACCCTGGTCGGCGGGCTGAACGACGTGCTGCGGCCCAAGTGCGACGTCCCGCGGGTGTGCGCCCTGCTGGAGGAGGCCGTCGAGCGGCTGGCGCCGAACTGCCGGCAGCTCGTGCTCATGCGCAGCCCCGCCCGCCGTGGCCCGGTCGCGGTGCGCTTCCTGCCCCGCATGGAGGAGCTGTTCGGCTTCATCGACAAGCTGGCCGCGCAACACGGCGCCCTCGTGGTCGACCTGTACGGCGCGGACGTGCTGGGCGACCCGCGGCTGTGGGCGGACGACCGGCTGCACCTGGACGAGGAGGGGCACCGCCGGGTCGCCGAGGCGGTCTGGCAGACCCTCGGCCACACCCCGCGGTTCGACTGGACCGAGGTCCTCCCCGCCGAGGTGAAGCTCCCCTGGGCCGTCCGCCGCGCGGCCGACGTGCGTTTCACCCGCCGGCACCTGGTGCCGTGGATAGGCCGCCGCCTCACCGGCCGCTCCTCCGGCGACGGCCTGGCCCCCAAGCGCGCCGAGCTCCTCCCGCTCCCGCCCGTGGACGCGTGAGCCGGGGGCGGCTCCGCCTCGGGAACGGGAGTCGGCCTCACCGTTCCTCCGGGGGCACCGGCCGGACCGCGGCGGCATACCGGCTCAGTACCTCCTGGCTGTCCGGAGTGAAGGCCTCCCGTCGCATGAAACCCGCCAGTTCGCTCCTGGTCATCCAGTCGCACCACGCGACCTCGTCCCCGTCGGGCCTGACCTGGCCGGGGACGACGGCCTCGTGGACGGCGAGCCAGTGGGGGCTCAGGCCGCCGAGGTTCAGGAACGTGGCCACGCGGTGCACCGGCACCCGGACCCCCAGCTCCTCCTCCAGCTCGCGGGCCGCCGCCGCTTCGTACGACTCACCCACGGCGACGGCACCGCCGACCGCGACCTCGTAGTGCCCCGGGAAGCGGGACACTTTCCCGGACCGCCGATGGACGAGGAATCGTCCCTCGCGATCGCGGCAGATCGTCACGGCGACCCGGTGCAGCCAACCCCGGCGGACAGCCTCGGCGCGGCGCACCACAGCCACCACGAGATCACGTTCGTCGACCTGTTCGACCCACTCGTCCATGAGCCGACGATCGCAGCCGCCTCCGACACCGGAGCGACGTCCGCCGCCTGACGTGCGAAGCCGTCCGGCCCCGGGACACCGCACCGACCTCGCGCGCAGGCACCGCGAAATCGCCGGCTGAGCGTCTCTGACCTGGCCTTCCGCTCCTCCGTGGGCGTGAGCATTCACCATGGGCGGCGGGTAAACTCTCGCTACGTGACTTCCAAGCCCCGCATCCCCGACGTCCTGGCCGGCCGCTACGCATCCGTGGAGCTCGCCACCCTGTGGTCCCCCGAGCAGAAGGTGGTGCTGGAGCGCCGCCTGTGGCTGGCGGTGCTGAGGGCGCAGAAGGACCTCGGGATCGAGGTGCCGGACGAGGCGATCGCGGACTACGAACGGGTGCTGGAGCAGGTGGACCTGGCGTCCATCGCGCAGCGCGAGAAGGTCACGCGGCACGATGTGAAGGCGCGCATCGAGGAGTTCAACGCGCTCGCGGGGCACGAGCAGATCCACAAGGGCATGACCTCGCGCGACCTCACGGAGAACGTCGAGCAGCTGCAGATCCGGCTGTCGCTGGAGCTGGTGCGCGACCGCACGGTGGCCGTGCTCGCCCGCCTGGGACGGCTGGCCGCCGAGTACGGCGAGCTGGTGATGGCGGGGCGCTCGCACAACGTCGCCGCCCAGGCCACCACGCTCGGCAAGCGGTTCGCGACCGGCGCCGACGAGCTGCTGGTCGCCTTCGCCCGGGTCGAGGACCTGCTCGGCCGTTATCCGCTGCGCGGCATCAAGGGCCCGGTCGGCACGGCGCAGGACATGCTGGACCTGCTGGGCGGCGGGGCCGAGGGCGAGGCACGGCTCGCGGAGCTGGAGCGGCGGGTCGCGCAGCACCTGGGCTTCTCGCACGAGTTCACCTCGGTGGGCCAGGTCTACCCGCGCTCGCTGGACTACGACGCCGTGACCGCGCTCGTGCAGCTGGCCGCCGCGCCCTCGTCGCTGGCCAAGACGATCCGGCTGATGGCCGGCAACGAGCTGGTCACCGAGGGCTTCCAGCCCGGACAGGTCGGCTCCTCGGCCATGCCGCACAAGATGAACACCCGCTCCTGCGAGCGCGTCAACGGCCTCGCCGTCGTCCTGCGGGGCTACGCCTCGATGGTCGGCGAGCTGGCCGGCGACCAGTGGAACGAGGGCGACGTCTCCTGCTCGGTGGTGCGGCGCGTCGCGCTGCCGGACGCGTTCTTCGCGCTGGACGGCCTCATGGAGACCTTCCTGACCGTGCTGGACGAGTTCGGCGCCTTCCCGGCCGTCATCGCCCGCGAGCTCGACCGCTACCTGCCGTTCCTGGCGACGACGAAGGTGCTCATGGCCTCGGTACGCGCCGGGGTCGGCCGTGAGGTCGCGCACGAGGTCATCAAGGAGCACGCGGTGGCGTCCGCGCTGGCGATGCGCGAGAAGGGCGCCGACCGCAACGAGCTGCTGGACCGGCTCGCCGAGGACGAGCGCATCCCGCTGGACCGCGCACAGCTCGACGCCCTCATGGCGGACCGGCTCTCCTTCACCGGCGCCGCGTCCGCGCAGGTCGCCGAGGTCGTGCGGCGCGTGGAGGAGGTCACCGAGCGTCATCCCCTGGCGGCCTCGTACCGGCCCGGAGCCATCCTCTGACCACCCGCCGGCTGACGCAGGACGAGCTGGAGGCCGCCCGCGAGCGCACCGTCCCGGATGTGATCGCGGACGGCCTGCGGGTGCTCTTCTGCGGCATCAACCCCGGCCTGATGTCCGCCGCCACCGGCCACCACTTCGCCCGGCCGGGCAACCGCTTCTGGCCGGTGCTGCACGGCTCCGGATTCACACCGCGCCGCCTGGACCCCTCCGAGCAGGGGGAGTTGCTGTCGTACGGGCTCGGGATCACCAACGTCGCCGCGCGGGCGTCCGCGCGGGCGGACGAGCTCGGCAAGGCCGAACTGGTCGAGGGCGGCGTGCTGTTGACGCAGCGGGTGCTGCGCCACCGGCCGCGCTGGCTGGCCGTGGTCGGCGTCACCGCCTACCGCGTGGCGTTCGCCGATCCGCGCGCCGCGATCGGTCCGCAGGAGCGGACGATCGGCGACACGCGGATCTGGGCCCTGCCCAACCCCAGCGGGCTCAACGCCGGGTGGACGACCGGTGCGATGGTGGAGGAGTTCGGACGGCTGCGCGCCGCGGCCGGTGACTGAGCCTCAGCAGCGCGGGACCAGCTTGGTGTACGTGGTGCCGCTCAGCGTCGCCACGTAGTGGTCCGAGACGTAACGGCCGTTGTCGAGCCGGTCCCAGATCTTCGTGGTGCCGACCTTCGATCCGCTCTTCTGGCAGACCACCCAGGCCAGCGCCCCGTTCGCCGCCTTGCCCTGGGCGGCGTAGGAGCTGCCGGGCCCGGTGCGTACGGTCAGGCCGCCGTTGGCCGTGACCTGGTAGGGGTGGACGCAGCGCGGGACGGGAGCGCTGTAGCCCGTGGCCGAGGGTGTGCTGACGTAGTGGTCGGTCACGTAGGTGCCGTCGGTCAGCTTGTCCCAGACCGTCGTGGTGCCGACCTTCGGGCCGGGCGTCTGGCAGACGACCTGGAGTGCCGAGCCGGACGCGTGGGTCCGCACCACGGGATAGCTGCCGGACGGCCCGGAGCGGGCGTTGAGCGCGCCGGGGCTGGTCACCGTGTAGGTGTGGGCGACCGTGGCGACGGGGGCGTCCAGACGGTCGTTGTCGATGTTGACCGTGACGCCGCCGTAGGTCTCGTCGTGGCTGCCCCGGTACTGCTTGGCCCGCTGGTGGACGGACCACTTGCCGTCCGCGACACCGGCCCAGCCCTTGAGGGTGTCGGCGCCGTCGTAGCGTGCGATCCACAGGGCGTCGGGGCGGGCGTAGGAGGCCGAGGTGAAGGCGTCGGACAGTTGCCGCGCCCCGAGGTTGAGGTTCATGTAGACACCGGAGATGTAGCCGAGGCGATGCAACTCCTTGGTCCAGCCGGACACATAGCTCAACACGGCGGTGCGGCAGCCGGCGTCGGCCTGCGCGTAGTTCTCGATGTCGTTGTAGAAGGCGCTGCCGGGCCGCATGCCCAGGGCCTTGGCGGCGGCGACGGCGTCCCCGGCCGCGGCGGCGCCCTGGGCGCGGGCGGTCGCGGCGGTCCGGCTGATCTTCGCGTCGGTGGGGCGGCCGCCGCACGGCGGCTGCAGGCCCTTGTGGATGGGCAGCAGGCGCCACTTCAAGCGGGAGACCGACGAGACCCAGTCCGCCGTCAGCTGCGGCTGGGCGCAGGTGCGGTTGACACCGCTGATGTACACGCCGAGCGCGCGGTACGGGGAGGCGCCCCACGCCTGGATGGTGGTCAGCGGCGGTGCGGTGCAGGCGTCGAAGGCGAGCCCGGAGTAGCGGGTCGCGGTGGCCCCCGCCGGATAGCCGATGCCCGTGGCGGGTTCGGCGGCGGCGGCCGGGGCGAGCACCAGTGCGGTGGCGGCGGCCAGAACGCCCGCGAACCACCCGGCGAGCACCCGCCGGAGGAACCGTCGGAGCACGGGGCCGGGCAAGCGGTGAAGGATACGGCGCGGGTGCGGCATGGCGGTCCCCCTGGGTGGCGCGACGCGGCGCCGGGCCCGGTGGGCGTCCAGCCGTCGGCCGGCGCCGGATCGTTCGGTTCGCCGGGCGGAATCGGGCAGGTCTCCGGGCGCGTGCCGCCGCGCTTGTTGTCGCGTCAGACTGTCCTGCACGCAGCGTAGGCGTCCGCTCACCCCACCGTCGAGCACCGTGGGCGGGAAGCCGCTCTAAGGAATGAGGTCCGTGTCGGCGACGGCGGCCAGCAGATGGGGCCTGGCGTCGGCTATCGCTATCCAGTGCCGGCCGACCCGCCAGGTGAAGGCCTCGTCGGCGTGCCCGCTGAGCACCGCCAGCGGGGCCGCGACCGCCTCCCCCAGAGCCGAACGCTCCAGGTGGGGCCGGAGATCGACCAGCACGGCCGGCGTGCGGTAGCGCTCGGTCAGTGCCGAGACGAGGGACTCGCAGGCCGCTCCCACGTCGTCCTCCCACTGCGGGAGCAGCGGCTCGTCGGGGTCACGGCAGCCGTCCTCGGCGGCGAGGTCCGCGAGGTGGAATCCGGGGTCGCCGCCGGCCGCGTCGAGGCGGGCGCGCAGCGCCTCCACGGCGGCGAGGTGACGTACGAGATCCATGGGGACAGTAAACCCCCGGGGTCGGACACTTGACGTCACGTCACGCGAGCCTGCGCCGGGCCACTCGCCGCGGGCGGCCGGGACGGGTACGATCCGGCCAACACGCGCGCAAGCTGGGAGGACGTACGTTGGGGCGGCTCACCGGCGGGGATCCGTCCCTGCTCCGGCGGATCAATTCCGCTGTGGTGCTGCACGCGCTGCGTGGTGCCCCCGGACCGAGCCTGACCGAACTGGTGCACAGCACCGGGTTGTCGCGCCCGACCGTCGAGGGCGTCATCGAGGGGCTGATGGATTCCGGCCTGGTCGTCGAGGCGTCGCAGGAGCCGGGGGACGCGCGGAAACAGGGGCGGCCCGCGCGCAGGTTCCGCTTCCACGCCGAGGCGGGGCACCTGCTGGGCATCGAGATCGGGGCCCGCCAGGTGCGGGCGCTGCTGTCCGACCTGAGCGGCCGGGTCCTCGGTTCCCTGGCCCACGACGTCGCCGACGCCACCCCCGCGGAGGAGCGGCTGGAGCGGGTGCGGGGCGCCGTCGCCGAGTTGCTGCGCAAGGCGGGAGTGGCGCGCAGCACGCTGTGGGCGGTCGGTGTGGGCAGTCCGGGGATCGTGGAGACGGACGGCGCGGTGCGGCTGAGCACGGCCCTTCCGGGCTGGACGGGCCTGCCCCTGGGCGAGCGCCTGCGCCGGTCGTTCCGCTGCCCGGTACTGGTGGAGAACGACGCGAACGTGGCGGCCGTGGCGGAGCACTGGAAGGGCGCGGCCGTCGGTACGGACGACGTCGTCTTCGTGCTGGCCGGGCTGAGCCCGGGCGCGGGCTCGCTGATCGGCGGCCGGCTGCACCGGGGTTTCGGCGGCGCGGCCGGCGAGATCGGCGCCCTGCACCTGCTCGGCCGCGAGGCGACGCCGGAACGCCTGCTGTCGACGACCGGGACACCGCTGCACCCGCTGGACGAGCCCGCGGTGGCCGAGGTGTTCGCGCTGGCAAGGGCGGGCGACCTGCAGGCCCGCGAGGCCGTCGACCGCTTCCTGCACCGCCTGGTGCACGACGTGGCGGCGCTCGTGCTGGCCATCGACCCCGAACTCGTGGTGATCGGCGGGTGGGCGGCGGGACTGGACGGCGTGCTGGAGCCGCTGCGCGCCGAGTTGGCCCGCTACTGCCTGCGGCCGCCGGAGGTGGCGCTGTCGGCGCTGGGGCAGGAGGCGGTCGCCACCGGTGCGCTGCGGCTGGCCCTGGACCACGTCGAGGAGCGGCTCTTCGCGGTGGCGCGCACCTCTCTGCTCAACCGCTGAGCGGAACCGGGGCCCGGAAGGCCGACGACGGGGCAATTCGAGGGGTATTCGGGGGAAATGTGACGACTTATCGGCCTGCCTGTTTTGCCGTCTAGTCCGACCAGCCGACGATCCCTGCCATCGGCAGATGACGCCGCGCCGCGGTGGCGCGGCCGGTGGAAGGGCGTCCCGCGTGCGGCGAGCTGTGATCCTGGGTGTGTCCGTGGTCCTGGCGGCGGGGGCGCTCACCGCGTCACCCGCCTCGGCCTACCTGCCAGGTCCCGTGGACGACCCCTTGCGGACGGCGGGTGTCGCCCTGGCCGCGGACGCCGCCGCGGACACCGGGATCGCCTTCGGCGCCTGTCCCAAGGACAGCGGGCTCGCCGCGCCGGTGCAGTGCGGCAAGGTCAAGGTGCCGGTGGACTACGCCGATCCGGGCGGCCGCCGGATCGACCTGCTGGTGAGCCGGCTGCGCGCCACCGGTCCGGCCTCCGGGCGGCAGGGCGCGCTGGTCTTCAACCCGGGCGGCCCCGGCGCCCCCGGCCTGTGGTTCCCCGCCGTCGGGCTGAAGAGCGCCGGCCCGGTGACCCGCAAGGTGTGGGGGACGGCCGCCAGGACGTACGACCTGATCGGCTTCGACGCGCGCGGGGTCGGCCACTCGGCGCCGATCTCGTGCGTGCGCCCGGAGAACTACATCCACGCGCCCTCACCCGACCCGCGCACGGCGAACGCGGCGGCCCAGACCCGGGAGCGTGCCAAGGCCCGGGGGATCGCGGACGGCTGCGGCCGCCGCTCGGCGTCGATGCTCGGCCACATGACCAGTGCCGACATGGCGCGCGACCTCGACGTCATCCGCGCCGCCCTGCACGAGACCCGGCTGAACTACTACGGCGTCTCGTACGGCACCTACCTGGGCGCGGTGTACGCGACGCTCTTCCCCCGCCATGTGCGACGGATGGTCCTCGACAGCGTCGTCAACCCGGACCCGCAGGGTGTCTGGTACGGCGCCAACCTCAGCCAGGACGTGGCCTTCGAGGGCCGCTGGGCCGACTGGCGCGCCTGGGCCGCCCGTTACGACTCCGTGTACGGTCTCGGCTCCACGGCCAGCCGTGTGCAGGCGTCCTTCGACCTGGCGATGCGCAAGCTGGCCGAGAAGCCCGCCGGTGGCACGGTGGGACCCGGCGAGCTGCACGCGGCAGCGGAGAACGCCGCCTACTACGACCAGCGTTGGGTGACGTTCGCCCACCAGCTGTCGCGCTATCTGCACGGCGACGACAAGCCCCTGGTGGCCGCCGAGGCGCCCGACCGGTCCGGGGCGAAGGCCGCGGAGAACGGCGACGCGGTCTACCTGGCCGTGCAGTGCACGGACGCCGCCTGGCCGCGGGACTGGGGCACCTGGGACCGGGACAACTCGCGGCTGGCGCTCCGGCACCCCTTCGAGACCTGGCCCAACGCCTGGATGAACCTGCCGTGCGCCACCTGGCCGGCCCGGGCGGGGGAGCCGGTCGACGTCGGCGCCTGGTCCGCCGAACTGCCGCCGGTACTCCTGACGCAGTCCGAGCGGGATGCCGCCACGCCGTACGAAGGCGCCCTGGAGCTGCACCGCAGGCTGCAGGGCTCGCGGCTGGTCACCGAGGTGGGACGCGGTTCGCACGGCCTGGTCAGCATCTGGAACGCGTGCCTCGTCTCGCGGGTCGACCGCTACCTGACGTCCGGCGACGTCGGAGACGCGGACGCGCGCTGCGCCGGGCACCCGGTGCCCGTGCCGTCCGGCACGCTGGGCGCGAAGGACGCCAACACGGGCCGCTACTACTGAGCGAGCCCGCCCGGGCCGTACCTCAGGAGGCCGCCGCGTGCCGATCGCCGTCGTGGTGGGTGATCTCCATGGCGCCGCTGTCGCCGAAGGTGAGGCGGCAGGTGTCGGCCCGGTAGGTGGAGACCGCCACGGCGGCCACCCGGCCGCCGCAGAAGTAGCGGGTGGTGACGACGAGAACGGGGGCGCCGGGCAGCCGGTCGAGCTGCTTGGCGTCCTCGGCGCGGGCGGAGCCCAGCTCCACGGCGCGGTCGTCGCCGTCGAGTTCGAGTGCGCGCAGCGCGCGCAGCACGGCCGGGGCGTGATCGGCGGGCGCCAGGTCGTCGCCCAGGCCGGGGACGGATGCCCGCGGCACGTACAGCAGCTCGGTGGCGACGGACTGGCCGCCCATCGCGCGGACCCGGCGGACGGTGTGGACCGGCTCGTCGGCGGCGATGCCCAGGGCGGTGGCGACCACGGCCGGCGCGGCGGCCTCGGCGCAGCCCACAGTACGCCAGGCGTCACCCGGGGCGCCCGGCCAGGTGCCGCGCGAGGGCCCGACGGAGACGCCGACGCGGGGCGGCGCGACGGTGGTGCCGACACCGCGGCGGCGCTGCAGGCGGCCCTCCAGCTCCAGCTGCTCCAGCGCCTGGCGCAGCGTGGCCCTGGCGACGCCGAAACGGGCCGCGAGGTCGCGCTCGTTCGGCAGGATCTCGCCCACGGCGAACTCCGAGTCGAGGGCGTCGACAAGCACGGTCTTGAGGTGCCAGTACTTGGGCTCCGGCACATTCTCGAGCTGCGTGGTCCCCACCCTGTCCTCCGCAATCGGCCTGGCCCCGCCGGGGGGTTGTTCAGCCTTGTTTCCGAACGGCTCTTTATTAAAGGTTCTTGCACTACTAGGGGACGATAGGGCCGCTCCCGCGGCTTGGTCAAGACCAATGCTCGCCGCCCCGGCGCGATCCGGGCGCGGCCGCCGCGCGGCGTTCACAAGGTGTTCGCGCTCGTCACGGGCCGTTCGCACGCTGGTAGCGTTCGTGATCATCGAGGACGGGCGGGCGAGGGAGCGGGTCATGGCGGCGGTCACGGTGGTCACCGGCGGCGGGCGCGGCATCGGAGCGGCCGTGGCGCTGCGGCTGGCGCGGGACGGGCACGCCGTGGGCATCGGCTACGAGCGGGCACGCGAGGCCGCCGAGGACGTCGCCCGGAAGGTGCGGGAGGCCGGCGCCGAGTGCGTCGCCGTGCAGGGCGACACCAGCGACGAGGCCCAGGTGGAGCGGCTGTTCGACACCGTGCGGGAGAAGCTGGGCGCCATCACCGGGCTGGTCAACAACGCGGGCGTCACCGGGCCGCTCGGCCGCTTCACCGAGACGCCGGTCGCGGAGATCCGCCGGGTCGTCGACGTCAACGTGATGGGCGCGATCCTGTGCGCGCGGCGCGCCGCCCTGGAGATGTCCACGCGGTACGGCGGCGGGGGCGGCGCCATCGTCAACATCTCCTCGGGCGCCGCGACGCTCGGCAGCCCCGGGGAGTACGTGCACTACGCGGCGAGCAAGGCGGCCGTGGACGCGCTCACGGTGGGCCTGGCCAAGGAGCTCGCCCCGGACGGCGTGCGGGTCAACTCGGTGCAGCCCGGCATGGTCCTGACCGGGATCCACGCGGCCATGGGCGACCCGGAGCGGCCGTGGCGGAACCCGGACCGCGTGCCCATGCGGCGGCCCGGGGAGCCGGAGGAGGTGGCCGGCGCGGTGGCGTGGCTGATGTCGCCCGAGGCGTCGTACACCACCGGCGCGGTGCTGCGGGTCACGGGCGGCCTGTAGGAATCAGGCCTGCGCTTCGGCCTCGGCGTCGGCGTCGGCGTCGGCGGCAGGGTCTTCGGTCTCTATGGCGCGGACCACGTCGGCCGCCAGCGCCGCCACCTCGGGGATGACCCCCGGGGCGGCGAGGGCGAGATGGCACAGCGACCAAGTGAGCGTCACCACACGGGTCTTGCGGGCCTCCAGGGCGTCCAGGAGGCGGCGGGCCACCAACCGGGCCGCGTCCTCACGGGCCGCCGGGTCGACCCAGGCGGTGGCGACGATCGCGAGCGCGGCCGCCTCGCACACCCAGTCCTCTGCGCCCGCCAGCACGTCGGCCAGGAGCGCGCGGCGGCGGGAGACCGCCCACGGCTCGTCGGTGCGGTGGTGGGCGAGCCCCAGGCAGGCCCAGACCTGCACGGCGCGGATCCACAGGTCCGGGGCCTGCGCCGCGAGCGCCCGGCCGAGCTCGTCGTCGCGCGGGGCGGGCGGGTGGACCAGGACGCCCAGCAGGTCCGCCGGGTCGAGGCCGGACAGCACCACCGCGTCGTCGTAGGCGGCGGGCAGGTGCGGCCAGCCGTGCCACGCGACGCGGCGCACGGCCTCGGCCGCCTCGGGCGAGGGGGGCGGGACGGCGGGGCGGGCGGTGGTGCCCTCGTAAGCCCACAGTGGGGTGCTCACCGGGCGGGGCGGCACCCGCGGGTCCGGCTCGGGGACGTCCTGGACGTCGAGGGACGCGCGGGGGAAGGCCGTACGCAGGGCGAGCAGCGCGCTCGGGGGCTCCAGCGCGGACACGGTGAGAGCCAGTTCGGCGTCGGCGGCGACCGACTGCTCCAGGGCCTGGTGGAGCAGGCTGATGATCGCCTCGTTGCCGCCCGGTATCCAGTTCAGCCAGGGGCGGCCGCGGCCGAGCCGGGCCAGCAGTTCGCCGGCGTACTCGTGGTCCGGCGCGCCGCGCAGGTGGTCGGCGAGCGCGACGAGGTGCTGCGTGTCGCCGTCGATCGCGTGGCGCAGCGCGTGCGCGGCCGGGGCCGCCTTGGGGTGGCCTGGGTCGGCCGCGGCGGCGCGTTCCGCCCATTCCAGGCCCTCGGCCGGCCGGCCCAGTGTCTGCAGCAGTTCGGCGATGTCGATGTACAGGTCGAGGTCGGCGGGGTCGCGCCGCACCTCGCCCCGCCACACCTCCAGTGCCTGTTCGGGGCGGCCCGCGCTGCGCAGCGCGTACCCCAGCATGACGGCGGCGGGGTGGCAGGGCTCCAGGTCGTACGAGCGGGCGGCCCAGGCGACGGCTTCCTCGGCGCGGCCCATGCGGCGGGCGAGCGTGGAGCCGCACCACAGGAGCATGGTGTGGTCGGGATGGCGGGCGACGCTCGCGCGGACCAGGTCGAGCAGCGGCGTCAGGGGGGCGCGGTGCTCCTCGGCGACCGGGTCGGGCAACCGCGGGGCCACTCCGGCGGCGGCGCGGGCGACGGTGTCCGGGGCGACGAGTCCGGCGATGCCGGGGCGCCGCAGCCAGCCGATGTCCAGCCACGCGCGGTCCGGCTCGTGGCTCGCGCACTGGGCCAGCAGGGCCACGGCCTCGTCCCAGCGCCCCGCGACCGCGCACAGGTGGCCGCGCGCGGCGACCGTGCCGATGTACGCCCGCTTCTCCGGCTCGAACCAGTCCAGGGCCTTTGCCGCTCCCCCGGCGCGGGCGGCGAACTCCGCCAGCGCCTCGTGCGTCTCCGGCAGGCCGGGGTCCCGGGCGAGCGCGTCCTCCAAGTGGCGGGCCGCGTGCGTCAGATCACCGTCCGCCAGCGCGATGCGGGCGGTCGCCACCTCCCCCTCGGCCTCCAGCCGCTCAGCGTCCCCGCGTTCCCCGGACCGATCAGCCACCGCCAGCTCCCCACCCTCGCCCCTGCGCCGACTCCGGCACCCTAACCGGCCGTTCGCCCCCTCCCGGCGCGCGGGGGCGGTCAGAGGCGGTCGCTTTCGCTCAGGACGGGACCGGGGGATGCGACGCCGGTCAGCTTGCCGGGGTTGGTGAGCACGTAGACCGTCGTGACCAGGCCGTCGGTGAGTTCGAGGGAGATCACGGTGTGGGGCCTGCCGTGCGAGGTGAGGACCACGGACGGGACGCCGTTGACCTCGCGGAGGGTGAAGGACGGGTCGGGGACAGGGGTGGGCGCGATCGCGTGCAGGAAGCGGGCGACCTTGGCGGCCGTCTCGATGACGCGGCGCGGGGCCTTCTGCACGCCGCCGCCGTCGCCCACCAGGCGCACGTCGGGGGCGAGGAGGGCGAGCAGGCCGTCGATGTCGCCGCCGACGGCGGCAGCGAGGAAGCGTTCGGTGATCCTGGCGGTCTCGGCGGGGTCGGCGTCGTACCGGGCGCGCTTCTCCTCGACGTGCCGCCGGGCCCGTCCGGCCAGCTGGCGCACGGCGGGCTCGGCGCGGTCCAGGACGGCGGCGATCCGGGCGTACGGGTAGTCGAAGGCCTCGCGCAGCACGAAGACGGCGCGCTCCAGCGGTGACAGCGACTCCAGCAGCACGAGGACCGCGAGGGAGACGGACTCCGCGAGGACGACGCGTTCGGCGGTGTCGGGCACGGTGTGCGCGAAGTCGGTGGCGACCGGCTCGGGCAGCCACGGCCCCACGTACGCCTCACGCCGCGACTGCAGTTGCCGCAGGCGGTCGATGGCGAGCCGGGTGGTGACGGTCACCAGGAAGCCGCGCGGTTCGCGCACCGCCTCCCGGTCGGTGGCCGCCCAGCGCAGCCAGGCCTCCTGCACGACGTCCTCGGCGTCGGCGAAGCGGCCGAGCATGCGGTAGGCCACGCCGGTCAGGACGGGCCGGTGCTCCTCGAAGACCGCCGCGGCGGCCGTGTCGTCTCCCACCCTCCCATTCTCCCGTGCCGGGCCCGGCCCCGGCACGGCGGGGAGGCCGTGACGGCGAAGGGTGCGCCGGCGAAGGGTGCGCCACGCGGTCGTGCCGCGCCATGCGGCCCGCCGGCCGTACTCAGGTCAACGCCGTTCCTCGCCGCACTCGTTGAGCGGTACACATTCGTTAGCACAAGGAAACACTTCCAAAACCCGAACCGTCCTCCGGGCGTCCACAATCCCCCCAACCATCAGCAGGCCGACCGATCGCCGCACCCGAGGAGCACCATGTCCGCTCAGGCCACCGACGTGGCGCAGGGCTCACCGCCCGCACCGAGCAACCCACTTGACCGCTACTTCCGCATCGGGGAGCGCGGGTCGACCTTCGGCAGGGAGATCCGCGGTGGCTTCGCCACCTTCTTCACGATGGCCTACATCCTGGTGCTCAACCCGATCATCCTGGGCAGCGCGAAGGACAAGTTCGGGCACGCCCTGTCGACGGGTCAACTGGTCACCGCCACCGCACTGGTGGCGGCCGTGATGACCGTGATCATGGGTGTCGGCGGCAATCTGCCGCTGGCGATCGCGGCCGGCCTCGGTCTCAACGCGGTGGTGGCCTTCCAGATCGCGCCCCTCATGAGCTGGGACGACGCGATGGGCCTGGTGGTCCTGGAGGGCCTGCTGATCTGCGTCCTGGTGGTCACCGGGCTGCGGGAGGCGGTGATGCACGCGATACCCCAGCCGCTGAAACAGGCGATCAGCGTCGGCATCGGCCTGTTCATCGCCTTCATCGGGTTCGTCGACGCCGGTTTCGTCAGCCGCATCCCGGACGCCGCCAACACCACCGTCCCGGTGCAACTGGGCGGCACCGGCGCGCTGTCGGGCTGGCCGGTGCTGGTCTTCTGCCTCGGCGTGCTGCTGACGGTCGCGCTGCTGGCGCGGAAGGTGAAGGGCGCCATCCTCATCAGCATCGTGACCATGACCGTGGTCGCGATCGTCATCGACGCGCTGGCCGACATCAAGAGCTGGGGCCTGACCACGCCCAAGGTGCCGGACGACGTGTTCGCGGCGCCGGACTTCGGGCTGCTGGGCCATTTCAGTCTCTTCGGGGCCTTCGGCCGGATCAGCGCGATCACCGTGGTGCTGCTGGTCTTCACCCTCATCCTGTCGGACTTCTTCGACACCATGGGCACGGTCGTCGGCATCACCGCCGAGGCGGGGCTGCTGGACGAGGAGGGCAGGGTCCCGAACCTGGGCCGGGTGCTGCTGATCGACGGCGCCGCGGCGGTCGCGGGCGGCGCCGCCTCCGCCTCCTCCAACACCGCCTACATCGAGTCGGCGGCCGGCGTCGGCGAGGGGGCGCGCACGGGCTTCGCCAACCTCGTCACCGGCGGGCTGTTCGCGGTGGCGCTCTTCCTCAGCCCGCTGCTGACCATCGTGCCGCTCCAGGCGGCCGCGCCCGCGCTGGTCGCGGTCGGCTTCCTGATGATGACGCAGGTCAAGAACATCGGCTGGGACGACTTCGAGATCGCCCTCCCCGCCTTCCTCACGATCGCCGTGATGCCCTTCACGTACTCGATCACCAACGGCATCGGGGCCGGCTTCGTCGCCTACGTCGTGCTGAAGACCGTGCTGGGCAAGGCCAAGCAGGTGCACTGGCTGCTGTGGGCGGTCTCGGCGCTCTTCGTGGTGTACTTCGCGATCGATCCGCTGGAGCAGCTGCTCGGCGTGAAGTGACCTGCCCTGTCCGGCCACCGCGGGCGGCCGTCGCGCGGCGCAGGATCGCGCGGCGGCCGCGGCGGTGAAGACCCCGACCGGGACGGGGGCCCCCGGTCGGGGCCGCTGGCCGGGCCGGCGCTTCTCGCGACGGCCCGTATCTGTTCGAACTACGGGCGGACCGCCGTAGTTCCCGCTCCGGCCCGGGCGTCCGGTGTGAGGTGCGGCACCCGCCGCGGACGGCTCGCCGCCGCCGTACCGAGGGGCCGCACGGCCCGGGCCGTCCCGGGTTACGGGCAGCTGTCGGTCATCCGTACGGCGGTTTGCACCGACGGGGGCCGCGCCGGCATTCGGTCTCAATTCGGCAACGACAGGTTTGAGTTGCATACACCCCCTTAACGGGGCACCTGGGTGCTTGATACACATGGTTGCGCGTTCCTGTCCGTCGACGGTCGCCCCTCCCCCACGCTTGCTCGCCGAGTCCTCGGCCGTCCATCAGGAACGCCCATGTCTTCGCGGACCGCGCCCTCGCGCGCCCTGCTGCCGCTCGTCGCCCTCTTCTGCGCCGGCTACCTCGCCCCGTACCTCATGCCGACCCTCGTCGGCCGGCTCTCCGGCGGGCTCGCGCTGAGCGGTTCGCAGGCCGGGGCCGTCGGCAGCGCGCTGCTGCTGGCCTCCGCCTGCGCCGGGTTCGTCCTGGCCTCGCGGGTCGACCGGATCGGCCGGGCACGGCTGGCGCGACGCGGTCTGCTGCTCGTCGCGGGCGGGTTCGCGACGGCCGCGGCCACGCACCACGTCGCCCTGGTGGTGGCCGGCTGCGTCGTCGGCGGCTTCGGGTCCGGCACGTCGACGGCGGTGGCCGCCGTGGGCATCTCCAGGCAGCGGGAACCGCACCGGGTCACCGTGCTCGGCCTGCTGGCGACCTCCGCGGTGGCCGGCGCGCTCTACCTCGTGCTGCCGTCGCTCGGCGGCGGTCACGCACTGCCGTTCACGGCGATCGCGGCCACGGCCCTGCTCGTCCTCCCGCTCACCCGGTGGCTGCCGGCGGCGCCCGTCGTGCCGTCACGGTCCGGGGCCGCCGGACCGCTGCCGCACCGGCGCTCCGGGATGGTCCTGGCGGTGTCGATGCTGTGCTGGTCGCTCGCGCAGAACGCACTGTGGGGCGTGAGCGGCCGTATCGGGCTGGACCGGGTCGGACTGTCGGAGGCGGCGCTCGGCGTGGTCTTCGCGGTGGCGCTCGGCGGCGGGCTGCTCGGGGTCACAGCGGCGGGCGCGCTCGGCCCGAGGCTCGGCCGCGCACTCCCGCTCGGCGCGGGGACGGCGCTGATCGCCGCCTGCGTGGTGGTCAGTTCCTCGGCGCGCGAGGCGTCGGCCTTCGCCGCGGGCGAGGTGCTGTGGAACACGTTCTACCCGGTGGTGCTCTCCTACGCGATCGGCCTGGCCGCCGCACTGGACGGCCGCGGCCGGTGGGCGGTGTACGCCGGCTCCGCCTCGTCCCTGGGCGTGGCGTGCGGCCCGCTCACCGGTGCCGTGCTCGGCGCGCGGCTCGGGTTCCCGGCCATGGGCGGTGTGCTGGCCGGTCTGCTCCTGGTCGCCGCCGTGCCGCTCACCGCCGTCGCCCTCGGCTCCGCCGCGGGCGGCCGCGGGCGCGTCGCGGTGGCCGTCCGGCGCCGCAGGAGCGCCGCCGTCGCGGCCCGCTCGGAACTCGGCCGGGCCGCCTGACGGGCTCGCCGGCCGGCCCGCACCGTCGACCCCGGCACCGTCGACCCCGGTACCGTCGGCCGGGTCAGCCCAGTGCCTTGTCGAGGTTGAAGGCCGCGCTGATCAGGGCGAGGTGGGTGAAGGCCTGCGGGAAGTTGCCGCGCTGCTCGCCGGTGCGGTCGATCTCCTCGGCGTACAGGCCCACGTGGTTGGCGTACGTGAGCATCTTCTCGAAGGCCAGGCGCGCGTCGTCGGCGCGGCCTGCGCGGGTGAGGGCCTCCACGTACCAGAACGAGCAGATGGAGAACGTGCCCTCCTCGCCGCGCAGTCCGTCCGGGCTCGCCATGGGGTCGTACCGGTAGACCAGGGAGTCCGACACGAGGTCCTTGCCGAGCGCGTCGAGGGTGGACAGCCACTTGGGGTCGGTCGGCGAGATGAACTTCGCGAGCGGCATCATCAGCACGGACGCGTCGAGCACGTCCTCGCCCTCGCTCTGGGTGAAGGCGCCGCGCTTCTCCGACCAGCCCTCGCGCATGATCCGCCGGTAGATCGCGTCCCGGGCCCCGCACCAGCGGACGTGGTTGGCGGGCAGCCCGCGGTGGTTGGCCATGCGGATGGCCCGTTCGATCGCCACCCAGCACATCACCCGCGAGTAGAGGAAGTTCTTGCGGCCGCCGCGGGTCTCCCAGATGCCCTCGTCGGGCTGGTCCCAGTTCTTCACGACCCAGTCGACGATCCCGCAGACGGTGTCCCAGTGGGCGCTGGAGATCGGCGCGCCCCACTTGTCGTAGAGGTAGAGCGAGTCGATCAGCTCTCCGTAGATGTCCAGCTGCAGCTGGCCGACCGCGCTGTTGCCGATCCGGACCGGCGCCGAGCCCCGGTAGCCCTCCAGGTGCGGGAGCTCGTGCTCGGGCAGTTCGGTGCGGCCGTCGATGCCGTACATGATCTGCAGCGGGCCGTCGCACGGCCCGGCCGTGCCGTCGCAGGGACCGAGGGCCACCCGCTCGGACAGGAAGCCCATGAAGGCCTCGGCCTCGTCGGTGAACCCCAGCCGCAGCAGGGCGTAGACGCAGAAGGCGGCGTCGCGGATCCACACGTAGCGGTAGTCCCAGTTCCGCTCGCCGCCGATGCGCTCGGGCAGGCTGGTGGTGGGCGCGGCCACGATGGCCCCGGTGGGCGCGTACGTGAGCAGCTTGAGCGTCAGCGCCGAGCGGTGGACCATCTCCCGCCAGCGGCCCCGGTAGCGCGACTTGGCCAGCCAGCGGCGCCAGTAGCGCACGGTGGCCTCGAACTGGTCCTCGGCCTCGGTCAGCGGGCAGCCGCGCAGTTCGACGCCCTCGGCGATCTGGTCCAGCGCGAAGACCGCCGTCTCGCCCTCGGAGAGTTTGAACTGCGCCCACACGTCGGTGCCGTCGGTCTCCATCTGCACTCCCGAGGTCAGCGAGAGCGTCTGGACAGCGGATTCGAAGATCGCCTGCACGCCGTGGATGTGCGTGGTGTGCGGCACCGTGCCGTAGACGAAGCGCGGGGCGACGCGCACCCGGAACGGCAGCATCCCGCGGACGCAGACCACCCGGCGGATCAGCCGGTGGCGGCCCTCGTCGTCCGAGTCGTCCACGACCGGCATGAAGTCCTGGACCTCGCCCATTCCCTCCTCGGCGAAGAAGCGGGTGATGAGGACATTGGTGTCCGGGAAGTAGAACTGCTTGGTCAGGGCCGGCACGTCGGCGGCCAGCTCGAAGCTGCCGCCGCGGTCGGCGTCGAGGATCGACGCGAAGATGCTGGGCGCGTCGAACCGGCCGCAGCAGTACCAGTCGATGGTGCCGTTGGTGCCGACCAGGGCGGCGCTGCGCAGGTCCCCGATGAGTCCGTGGGCGGCGATCGGCAGGTACCGGTCGCCGCCCGCGGCTGCGGACGGGGACGCGAGGGCTTCTGCTGTCACGGTGGCCTCCTCGGTCGCCGGGCGAACCGGATTAAGCGACAAAAGCCACCATTCAGACTAGTCCCCCTGGGCGTCCCCGCTCTCGCTGTGCTCTGCGGCCGCCACGGATCCGGCCCGCGCGGCGGCGTCGTGATCGCGGTGACCGCTCGGGGCGTCCTCGTGGTCCTGGTCGTCCTGGTCGTCGTGGTCCGTGTACTCGAGGACCGCGTGCGCCTCGGCGACCCGTCGTTCGGCGACGGCGCCCTCCCGCCCCTCGTACGCGGCCAGCACCTCCCGGGCACGGGCCACCGCCCGCCCGGGCAGGCCCAGATCGGCTTCCAGCCAGGCCGCCATGAGCTGGGCGGCGCTGCGGTCGTCGCCCGGATCGAAGGTGGCCACGGCACGGTCGGCGAAGGCCAGGCCCTCCTCGTACGCGGCACGGGCCGAGCCGTCGTCCTCCCCGTCCCCCGGCTCGTGGGCACAGGCCCGGACGACCAGCTCACCGCTCTGCCGGTACGTCCCGGCCAGCTCCGCGCGCAGATGGCGTGCCTCGTCCGCGTCACCGGCCGCCGTCGCGGCCGCCAGTGCCGCCTCGCCCTCGGCCACGGCCCGCGCCATCAGGACGCGGCCCTCGGCGACGCCGCCCCGGCCGTCGCGCAGGGTGATCCAGGCGCGGGCCCGCAGCGTCCTGACCACCTGCGCCGGGCGGTCCAGGCCGCGCCACAGCTCCTCGGCGCGGACGTAGGCGCGGACGGCCTCGTCGGCCAGGCCGGCCCGTTCCAGGCAGTCGGCGGCGAGATGGGCGAGGACGGCGTGGTCCCGCTGCTCCTCCCAGCCCTTGGCGATCTCCGCGGCGAGCAGGAACTGTTCCGCGGCGGCACGCGGCTCGCCCAGGTCCCCCAGGCTCTCCCCCAGCCACCAGCGGGCCTGGACGACGCGTCCCTCGTGGTGCACGGCCTCCAGGTCCGGCAGCGCCGTCTCCAGGACGGTGGCCGCCTCGGACGGCCGGCCCTGCCGCAGCCGTGCCCCGCCGAGGACGAGCCGCGCCCAGGCGCCCAGGCCCTCGGCCTGCCCGCCCTCGTCCGCCCAGTGCGCGCCCTCCAGGGCGTGCTCGGCCGCCTCGGCGTGCCGGTCGCCCGCCGCGAGGGCCGCGGCGAGGACGGTGTGCAGGTGAGCGCGCTGCACGGGGTCGAAGTGGGCGTCGCCGTGGTCGAGCGCGGCGCGGGCCGACGACGCGGCGGTGGCGTGGTCGTCGCACTGCAGGGCGAGGTCGGCGAGCATCGCCTCCGCCTCGGCCGCGTACCAGGGCAGCGCGGCCTCGTGCCGGAGCCGGGCGGCCCGGCCGAACAGCGCCGCGGCGGTCGCCGTGTCGCCGCGCGAGGCGGTCAGCCGGGCCTGCAGGACGACGGCGTCCGCGAGCCGGGAGGCCATGCGCTCCGCGTCGCGGTACTCCTCGGCGAACGCGACGATCCGGGCGACCTCCTCCTCGGTCTCCGGTCCGGGGTCCCGCAGCCGGATGCGGGCCAGCAGCGCCCCGCTGAGCTGGCGCGGCGTCGCACGCCCGGCGGCGTGCAGCGCGCGCAGGGCGTCGCAGGCGGTGTCGAACGCGGCCAGTGCCTCGTTCGTGGGGTCCGCGAGGGCGGCGGCGCAGGCGGCCCGGGCCCGGCAGGCAGCGGCCTCACCGGGGTCGCCCGCGGCCTCGAAGAGCCCGGCCGCGGCCGCGAAGAGCGGTACGGCCGTGCCGGGGTCCTCGAAGGCGTCGATGCCGGCGTGGTCGGCGATCTCCGCCCGGGCCCGGTCGTCGAGCTCCGTCCCGGTGCGCTCGGCGGCGCGGGCCAGCGCGGCCCAGGCGGCACCCGCACCGGGGTGCTGGGTCTCGGTGAGCCGCCGCGCCGCGGCCAGCAGGGCGGTCGTGTCGTCGGGCGCCGCCGCCGCGGACTCGGGAACCGGGGCGCTCGGCGGCCGCTCCGGCGTCGCCAGGCGCTGCGCCCGTACGCCCAGCGGGAGCCGGTCCACCAGCGGGGTCCTGTCGAGCCGCTCGCGCATCCGGCGGCCGACCGCGTCCGTGCCGTTGCGGGCGTCGAAGCGCGCGGCGATCGCGCCGGCCTCGCGCTCGGCATGGGTGAGCAGTTCCCCGGCGGACCAGGTGGCGCCGGAAGGGCCCGGGACGGGACGGCCGGCGTGGCCGAGGGCGACGAGGCGCCGCATGACCAGTGCGGTGGCCGCCAGGAAGTCCATCCGGGCGTCGGGGTCGCCGGTGTCGGTGAAGTACGCGGGGTGCTCGGCGAGGATCTCCAGGGCACGGGCCTCGTTGCCGGTCAGCGCGCAGAACTCGACATGGCTGCTGACCGCGCCCCGCATGCTGTCCATGGACCGCACCATGCGGTAGCCGCGCAGGTGGTGGGCGCGCGCCTCGTCGAGCCGGCCGAGCCGGACCAGGGGCAGCAGGGAGCCGGCCAGTACATTGTGCGGTTCGTGGGCGCAGGTGTGCACGCCCTGGAGGACGGGACCCCAGGTGGCCACGGCCTCCGCGTCCTGGCCGCAGTCCACCTGCCAGACGCCCTGGCCGTGCAGCTCGCAGGCGTGGCAGTCGGCCATGGCGTCGCGGTCGGCGGCGAGCCAGGCGGTGAAGGCGGCCTGCGCGCGCCCGGTGTCACCGAGGTGCCGAGCGATCCGGAAGTCGCCCTGGCGCACGGCGCGTTCGGAGTGCCCGGCCAGCCGGTAGCGGTGCTCCATCTCGCGCTGCCACTTCTCGATGGAGGCGAGCGGGACGTCGGGCTGGTCGAGCATCCCGCCCGCGACCCACTTGAAGATCCAGTGCAGTTGGCCGGTGTTCGTGCCGTCGAAGTCGCCGGGCCGCTCGTCCCACATGCGCAGCAACCGGGCGAAGGGCACGAAGAACTTGTTCCGCTCGCTGCTGTACGCGTAGGCGCTCGCGAGGTTGAAGAGCGCGTCGAGGAGCAGCGGGGTGTCACCGGTGGCCTCGGCCTCGGCGACGAGGCGCTCCGCCCCGGCGTTGCGGGCGCGGCCCTCGGGCTCGTCCCGGTTGTGGGCCAGGGAGCGGCGCA
Organism: Streptomyces sp. NPDC088354; assembly: GCF_044753585.1. Lineage (NCBI taxonomy): Bacteria > Bacillati > Actinomycetota > Actinomycetes > Kitasatosporales > Streptomycetaceae > Streptomyces > Streptomyces sp. NPDC088354. Next base: position 78,599 of record NZ_JBIVNJ010000020.1, read on the forward strand.
CGGCCGCGACCTCCGGGTCCTGGGGGCTCATCGGCCGTCCTCCTTCTCGGTGTCGGCGGTGTCCGGGGTCTCCGTGGACCGGGCGGCCCAGTGGAGCAGGCCGAGGAAGGCACGGTTGAGGAGCGCGGAGTCGGCCGGGCGCAGCGGGCGCTGCGCCATCAGCAGCGCCTGCCCGTACAGCGCCTCGGCGGCGGTGCCGGCGAGTTCGGCGTCCCCGAAGCCGCTGATCCGCCGGACCAGCGGGTTGAGGTGGTTGAGCACCAGCCGGGCCCGCGGCGCTCCGCCGCGCAGGGCGCCGAGGATGCCGGCCCACAGGTCGTCGGCCTGCCCCTCCTCCTCGGCGCGGGCGCGTTCGTGCCGGGCGTTCCGGTCGTCCAGGTGCAGGGCGGGAACGGTCACGGGGTGGAAGGCGCGCAGGCTCACGTCGCAGCCGAGCGCGTCGAGCCGGGCGCGGGCGGCGGTCAGGAACCCCGACAGCGCCAGTTCCTCGGCGGGGTCGACGGCGTCGAGGTGGGCGGTGACGGTGTCGGCGTCGAGTTCGGCGACGGAGGTGCCCGGCCGGACGGTGGGCAGCAGTTCCACCAGGTCGGCGTCGTAGGTGTAGCCGCCGTTGACGACCCCGATGCCCTGGGCCGCGGCGATCGGCGCGACCTGCCGGAACTCCTCGACGGTGCGGGTGAAATGGACGACGGGGTGGCGGCGGGCGAACTCCTCGAGCGACACCTGCCCGTCGGTGGTCTCGAAGGGCAGCCACGGCAGCATCGTCCGCAGCATGTCCGCGTCGTGCCGGGCCAGCGCCTTGACGCCGAGGTGGTGCACGGCCAGGAACTCGGCGAGCCGGCCGGGGTCCTCGGCGGCCAGGCCGGTCAGCCACGCACGGATGCGTTCGCCCAGCGCCTCGCGGACGGCGGCCAGGGTCTCGTCGGCGTACAGGCTCTCGCGGGAGGCGGTCGGCCGCAGGCTGTCGGTGTCGATGACGCACCGGACGAAGAACGCCCAGTCGGGCAGGAGGTCGTCGGCCCGGTCGGTGAGCAGCATGCCCTTGAGGTGGACGCGGTGCCCGGCGCGCTGCGCGGGGCTGACGGCCGCGGGCAGCACGTAGCCGACGCCGCGCACGCCGGCGAGCGGGACGTCGAGGTCGATGACGTCCAGCGGGCTGAAACCGAACCGCTGGTGGCAGTGCCGGGCCAGCGCCACCCTGCGCGCGGCGGGGCCGGGGTGCGGGGCCTCCCACACCGGGGGCCGTTCGGTGACGGGGGCGCCGTCCACCCGCACGTCGTACGGCAGCAGCGACCCGAAGTCCCTGGCGAGCGCGAGCACGCGCTCCCCGGTGAGCCACTCGCCGCTGCCGGGCCGGGCGGTGAGGTGCACGGTGGTGCCGGGCTCCGGGCGGGCCTCGTCGGGCAGCGTGCGGACGGTGTAGGACCCGTCGTCCCGGGCGGTCCACTCCACGGGCGGCGCGTCCGGTGTGCGGGCGGAGCGGCTGACGACCCGGATCCGCTCGGCGACCACGAAGCAGGCGAGCAGGCCGATGCCGAACTGGCCGAGGAACTCCGCGCGGGCGGACTCCAGTCCGTCGCGCTTGGAGCTGCGGCCGATGGTGGCCAGCAGGTTGTGCACATCGGCCTCGGTCAGGCCGATGCCGGTGTCCTCCACGCGCAACCGCTCGCCGTCGGCGAACAGCTCGACGCGCGCGGGCGCCCCGGGCTGCTCTGCACGCCGCGCCGTGATGGCGTCGACGCCGTTCTGGAGCAGCTCTCGCAGGTAGACCCTGGGGCTGGAGTAGAGGTGGTGGGAGAGGAGGTCCACCAGGCCGCGCAGGTCGACCTGGAAGGTGTGCGGTGTCTCGTCTGCAGTCATCGTGTCTGCGCCGGCAAGGCCCCGGAGGGCGGCGCGGGTTGGGCGATCTGGTGATCGCGGCCGCCGAATGCCGCACATCGTACGGCTGTGCGATCCGGGACGACCAGCGGTTTCCGTGGGCGCGTGCCGGCGTGCGGACCGGCGGGGCGCAGTCGGCCGGCGTCGGCGACGACGAGGTGCCGGGCGGTTTTTCACCGGTCGTTCGGACCGACGGCACACGGCGCGAGCAGGAACGGTGACGGACACTCAACGGCCCACACGGTCACGGACTTCGGAGGTCAGGACGGGACACGGAACGGAGAGCGGCGTCGGGCGGCGCGCAGTGCTGCGGGGCGGTCTCGCCGCATCGGGGGCGTTACTGGTGCCGGCGACGGTGGCCGCTCCCGCGCCGGCCCTCTCGGGGCGGCCGGCGGCGACGTCCGGCGTGCAGAGCGGTGACGTGACGGCGACGGGCGGTTCGGTGTGGGTGCGCTCGGACCGTCCGGGGCGCATGGTCGTGGAGACCTCCGCGACCGGGTCGTTCCGCGACGCGCGCCGCTGGGCCGGCCCGCTGGCCGGCCCGGACCTTAGGGCGTTGGCATTCGCAAATCCCCCAGGCAAGAGGGCGAATTCGCGCCTCGTCGGGGCGGCGCACCGCACCGGGCGGTACATATGGGGCCGTGACGAACGGACTCACCTACGACCACGTCGGCATCACCCGGGACCCCGGCGCGGCGCTCCCGCCCGGCTTCCGGCGGCTGCGGGAGCGCACGCGGCTCGGCGACGGCCCGGACGTGTACGCGGCGGCCGAGCGGGCCCTGTTCGGCTGGCGCATGCACCGTGCGACAGGGCTGCGGGTCCCCGCGGGCACCCCGGACGCCGCACCGGGGGTGCGCGTACGGCTGCGGATCGGCCCGCTGAGCGCGCCGTGCGAGGTGGTGTGGGCCGAACACGGTCCGGAGCGGGCGGGATTCGCGTACGGAACGCTCGCCGGCCACCCGGAACGCGGCGAGGAGTCGTTCGTCGTCCGCCGGGAACCGGACGGCTCCGTGTGGCTGGATGTCACGGCCTTCAGTAGACCCGCCACGTGGTACATGGGTCTACTGGGCCCCTTGGGACACGTCACTCAGCGTGTCGTCGCACGCCGGTACGGACGGTGCCTGCGCCGATTGTCGCAGGATGAAACTATTGAAAAGGGGAGTTAACCGACATGGGACACCCTTTACCCGTCGGTCACAACGCGTTCGTGATCGCGCAACACGTCTTCGGCATGGTGTTTGCATGCCAGATCTGACGTATGCCACGACCAACCCCCGTCGGCATCGCCATCATTGGCGGCGCGACGTCGTCGAGCTCGCCGCGCTCTTCGTCGCGGTGGCGACGGCCGACCTGATCGCCAACCTTGTGGGGCACGGCCCGGACGGCCCCGTCCTGCTGTGCGCCTCGGCCGCCGCCCTGATCGCGACGGCCGGGTTCCACACGTGGTGGGCGCGCCGCCACAGCCATGCGCCACCGGACGGCGGTACCGCCGGTACCGGGGCGGCGGAGCTGGGGGAAGGCTCCGCCGCCGCCACCGGTCCGGACGCCGGGACGACGCTGTGGCGCATGCGGACCACCGTGCGCGACACGCCCGGCAGCCTTGCCGCCGTGACCACGGCGCTGGCCGCCCGGGCCGTGGACATCCTGACCCTGCAGACGCACCCGCTGACCGACGGGACCGTCGACGAGTTCCTGCTGCGCGCCCCCGCGGACCTGCCCGCAGGGGAACTGACCCGCGCCGCGGGCGCCGCCGGCGGCCGTGACACCTGGATCGAGCGGGCCGACGCCCACGACCTCGTCGACACTCCGACCCGGATGCTGACCCTGGCCACGCGCACCGCGATGGACGCGGCCGAACTCCCTTTGGCGCTGCGCCAGTTGTTCGGACGCTGCACCATAAGGTCCACCCCGCCCGGCCGGCCCGGCGGCGACCTCGCCGAGGACACCCTGCAGGAGACCGTCATGCGGCTGCGCGACCCCGCCGGAGGGACGATCACCGTGGAACGCCCCTATCTCCCCTTCACCCCGACCGAGTTCGCCCGCGCCCGCGCCCTCGTCGAGCTGGACGACCGGCTGGGCGTGCGGGTCCCCGAGCAACGGGACGTCCTGACCCTGCCCGAGGGCAACGAGATCACCGTCCGGCGCGCCGGCCCCGAGGACCTCGCGGCCGCCCGCGAACTCCACGAGCGCTGCTCACCGGCCACGCTGGCCCACCGGTACCACGGCCCGGTCTCCGACGTGGACCGCTACCTGAACCACCTGCTCAGCCCGCGCTTCGGCCAGACCCTCGCCGTCCAGACGGTCTCCGGGCGCGTCGTCGCCCTCGCCCACCTGCTGTGGGACGGCGACGAGACGGAGGTCGCACTGCTCGTCGAGGACGCCTGGCAGCGCCGCGGCATCGGGCTGGAACTGCTGCGCCGACTGGTCGCCCAGGCCGTCGAGGCCGAGTGCGAGCGCGTGTACGCGGTGACCCGGGCGACCAACACCGGGATGATCGCGACGATGCGCCGCCTGGCCCTGCCGCTGGACTACCAGGTCGAGGACGGCACGCTGGTCATCACCGCGACGCTGTCGCCGGCCGAGGCGAGCGCTCCGCTGCGCTGAGCGCCCGGTCCAGGTCGTCCCACAGGTCGTCGAGGTCCTCCAGCCCCACCGACAACCGCAGCAGCCGGTCGCTGACGCCCGCGCCCTGCCGGTCGTCCTCGTCCACGATGCGGTGGCTGATCGAGGCCGGGTGCTGGATCAGGGTGTCGACGCTGCCGAGGCTGACCGCCGGGGTGATCAGCCGCACCCCGGCGATCACCTCGTGCGGGTCGCCCTGCACCTCGAAGGCGATCATGGCGCCGCCGATCCGCGGGTAGTGCACCCGCGCCACCCGCGGGTCCGCCGTCAGCCGCTCCACCAGGGCGGCCGCCGTCGCCGACGCGGCCCGCACCCGTACCGGCAGCGTGGACAGCCCGCGCAGCAGCAGGTACCCGGCGAGCGGGTGGAGCACGCCGCCGGTCGCGAAGCGCACCTTGCGGAGCACGCGGGCGAACTCCTCGTCGCAGGCGACGACCCCGCCCAGCACGTCGCCGTGCCCGCCGAGGTACTTGGTGGCGCTGTGCAGCACGATCCGGGCACCGCTCTCCAGCGGGCGCTGCAGGACGGGCGTGGCGAAGGTGTTGTCGACGAGCAGCGGCACCGTGCCGCAGGAGTGGGCCACCGCGCGCAGGTCGACCTCGGCCAGGGTCGGGTTGGCCGGGGTCTCCACGATCACCAGGGCGGTGTCGGGCCGGATGGCGTCGGCGATGCCGGCCGGGTCGGTCCACGTCACCTCGGTCCCCAGCAGCCCGCCCGTCAGCAGGTGGTCGCTGCACCCGTACAGCGGGCGCACGGCCACCACGTGGCGCAGGCCCATGGCGGCGCGGGCCAGCAGCGTGGCGGTGAACGCGGCCATGCCACTGGCGAAGGCGACCGCGGCCTCGGCACCCTCCAGGCGGGCCAGCGCCGTCTCGAAGCGCGCGACGGTGGGGTTGTCCAGCCGCGAGTAGACCGGCGACCCCTGCAGCGCGGCGCCCGTGGCGGCGAAGTCGTCCAGCCGGGCGGCCTCGGCACGGCTGTCCCGGGACGGGTAGGTGGTGGACAGGTCCAGGGGGACCGCGTGCAGGCCGAGGTCCGTGAGGTCCTCGCGGCCCGCGTGCACGGCCTCGGTGGCGAGGGCACGGGAACGGGATGAGTGCTGGGCTGTCGTGTCCATGGCCCGATGCTGAACAGCTACCGGTCCGTAGTGGTGATCGCCCGTGTTAATTTCGGCCGGTGTCCGATTCTGTGCTTCTGGATCCGGTCGACCTGGAAATTCTGCGCCTGCTGCAAAACGATGCCCGGACGACCTACCGTGACCTCGCCGCCGCCTGCGGGGTCGCGCCCTCCACTTGTCTGGACCGGGTCAACCGGCTGCGCCGCACCGGGGTGATCCTCGGCCACGAGCTGCGGGTCGACCCCGCCCGGCTCGGACGGCCCCTGGAGGCGCTGCTGTCGGTCCAGGTCCGGCCGCACCGCCGGGAGCTGATCGGCCCGTTCGTGGACCGGGTGCGGGCGCTGGCCGAGTCGCGGTCGCTCTTCCACCTCACCGGACCGGACGACTACCTCGTCCACGTCGCCGTCGCGAGCACCGGCGACCTCCAGCGCCTGGTCGTCGACGAGTTCACCTCGCGTCCCGAAGTCGCCCGCGTCGAGACCCGGTTGATCTTCCAGCACTGGGACTGCGGGCCGCTGCTCCCGCCCGCGTCAGCAATATGATCCGCAATGGTGATGACGCGGCAGGGCGCTCCGTACCAGGATGTGACCATGTCCGACACCACCAGCAGCGCACTGCCCCGCACGGTCGCCGACGCCTACGTCGACGCGGCCGCCGAACTCGACCCCATCACCGCCACGTATTTGGGCGTCCGGACCGGGCAGGACCGGCTCCCCGACTTCTCACCGGCAGGCCACGAAGCCCAGGCGGACCTGGCCCGGCGCACCCTGGCCGCCCTCGACGCCGCCGAGGTGCCGGACGACGACGAGCGTCGCTGCGCCCGGCTGCTCCGCGAGCGGCTCACCGCCGAACTGGCGGTCCACGAGGCCGGCGAGAACCTGCGCGCCGTCAGCAACCTGCACTCCCCCGTGCACTCCGTCCGCGGCGTCTTCATGCTGATGCCCACCGAGACCGACGAGGACTGGGCCGCCGTCGCCGCCCGGCTGCGGGCGGTACCGGAGGCCCTGGCGGGCTACCGGGCCTCGTTGGAGGAGGGCCTGGACCGCAAGCTGCCGGCCGGGCCGCGCCAGGTCGCCACCGTCGTCGTCCAGCTCGGCGAGTGGCTGGAGGACGAGGCGGGCAGCTGGTTCACCCAGTTCGTCAAGGACGGCCCGCAGTCGCTGCGTACCGACCTGGACGCGGGCGCCGCCCTGGCCACCGGCGCCGTGGCCGCGTTGCGCGACTGGCTGCGCGACACCTACGCCCCCGCCGTCGAGGGGACATCCGACGCCGTCGGCCGGGAGCGCTACGCCACCTGGGCGCGCTACTGGACCGGCTCCGACCTCGACCTGGACGAGGCCTACGCCTGGGGCTGGGAGGAGTTCCGCCGTATCGAGGCCGAGATGCGCGCCGAGGCGGAGAAGGTGCTGCCCGGGTCCACCCCCATGGAGGCGCTCGCCCACCTCGACGAGCACGGCGAGGCCGTCGAGGGCGTCGACGCGGTGCGCGAGTGGCTGCAGGCCCTCATGGACGAGGCCATGAGCGCGCTCGACGGCACGCACTTCGACCTCGCCGATCCGGTGAAGCAGGTCGAGTCCCGCATCGCCCCGCCCGGCAGCGCCGCCGCCCCCTACTACACCGCGCCCTCGCTCGACTTCTCCCGGCCGGGCCGCACCTGGCTGCCGACGCTGGGCCGCGAGCGCTTCCCGGTCTGGGACCTGGTCAGCACCTGGTACCACGAGGGCGTCCCCGGCCACCACCTCCAGCTCGCCCAGTGGGCCTACGTCGCCGACCGGCTCTCCCGCTACCAGGCGACCCTCGGCCAGGTCAGCGCCAACGCCGAGGGCTGGGCCCTGTACGCCGAGCGCCTCATGGACGAACTCGGCTTCCTCACCGACCCGGGCCGCCGCCTGGGCTACCTCAACGCCCAGATGCTGCGCGCCACCCGCGTGATCCTCGACATCGGCATGCACCTGGAACTGCGCATCCCGGACGACAGCCCGTACCGGCCCGGCGAGACCTGGACCCCGGAGCTGGGCCGCGACTTCTTCGGTGCGTACAACGGGCTCAGCGCCGCCATGCTCGACAGCGAGATCATCCGCTACCTCGGCATGCCCGGCCAGGCGATCGGCTACAAGCTCGGCGAGCGCTCCTGGCTCGCCGGCCGGGCGGCCGCCCGAGCGGCCCACGGCGACGCCTTCGACGCCAAGGCCTGGCACATGGCCGCGCTGTCCCAGGGCTCCCTGGGCCTGGACGACCTCGTGGACGAGCTGTCCCGGCTCTGACCGTTCCCGTCCGGCGGCGGTCCCGTACCGCCGCCGGACGGCGGCCTGAAGCGGTGTGGCGGATTCCGTCGAGTGACTGTCCGGTAACGCCCTGTTGACGGGACGCGGGGCGGATAGGCTGCCCATATGGGGGTGTTGCTCGACTTCTGCGCGGATCCGCCGTGCCGTCGCGACGCGACCGCGGCGGCGGGGACGGACGCCGTCCGGGTACCCGGCGTCCGCAGGACCCGTGGGTTCCGCAGGACGTCCCGGCCGCCCGACCGGGGCGGCCGCAGAGCGCCTTCCGACCCGTGTCCACGCCGCCCGCGCCGCGTCCGCGGCACTGCCGGTCCCCGAAAGAACGGTGCCACCCGATGATCCCGCACGCCTGCCATGACGAGGGCCGCCTGGTGCTCACCCACGGCCGGATCGTCCTGCGCGAACAGCTCCCCCAGGAGGCGGCCCGGCTCGCCGACGGCAAACCGGCCGGCTTGTCGTGGATCGACGGCGGTCCCGGCGAGGGCACGATCATCGCCGCGGGGATGATCACCATCGCGGCGGCCGCGGGGGTCTACGCGCCCGGGTGGGGACTGTTCGTGATCCAGCGGTCCGAGGACGGCCTCGCCCTAGGCGGCATAGGGTTCCACGGCCCGCCGTCCGTCGACGACAGGGTCGTCGAGATCGGCTACGACCTCTCGGAGTCGGCGCGCGGCGCCGGCTGGGCCACCGACGCCGTCCGCGTCATCTCGCACTGGGCGCTCACCCGCGCCGAGGTGCGCACGGTGCTGGCCACCACCGACCCCGCGAACCGGCCGTCGCAACGGGTGCTGGAGCGCGCGGGCTTCGGGCGGGTCGCGGACCGCGACGCGCAGCGGGCTTACGAACTGCGGCTGCGCGCCGCCTGACCGGCCGGTAAACGGGTGTCGCCGGGCGCTTCCCCGGGGCATCATCGACGACCGTGAACACCTCGGCCCGTACGCTCTTCCTCTCGCCCCGCACCACGGCCACCGGCCGTGCGCTGGCGTCCGCCGCGCACCGGCGCGGCATCCCCGTGCACACCCTGCGGGAGTGGCGCGTGCCGGCCGAGCTGATGGACGTGCCCGGACCGTCCCTGTACGCCGGCCCGCTGTTCGCCGACGCGGTCGCGGGCGATCTGCGCCTGGCCCTGCTGGAGGCGGACGCCGACTGGCTCGCCCGCCTGCCCCAGGAACTGACACGGCGTCATATCGCCTTCGCCACTGTCGCGGAAGCGCGCCGCCTGCGTCGGCCGGCCTTCGTCAAGCCGCCCAACGACAAGAGCTTCCCGGCCCGGGTCCACCGGGACGGCAGCGGACTGCCGGGCCCGGACGCGGTGGACGACGACGTACCGGTGCTGGTCAGCGACATCGTCACCTTCGGCGCGGAGTACCGGCTCTTCCTGTGCGACGGGGAGGTGCTGACGGGCAGCCGGTACGCGACCGGCGGCGACCTGGACGTCGCGCCGTTGGACGCCGACCCCGCTCGGGACGAGGTCCTGGACTTCGCCGCACGCCTGTTCGCGCCCGGGGTGCCCGAACTGCCCTCCGCGATCGTCGTCGACGTCGGCTGCGTCGCGGGGAAATGGGCCGTGGTCGAGGCCAACGCGGCCTGGGCGAGCGGGCACTACGCCTGCGACGAGGACGCCGTGCTCGACGTGGTGCTGCGCGCCGCCGCCCCGGCGGCGGAGCCCGCACCGCCCGACGCACGCTTCCGGCGGCCCGTCGCCTCCGTCGTCCGCTGAAGGGCACGTCGGCAGCGGCGGGACGAGATTCCGGTCGCGGCTGCCGGGGTCGCGGCCTCCCGGCCGTGCGTGACGTGCGTGACGCGCCGCCGGACGCCTCACTCGGGCGGCGGATCCTGACCCGACTGGGCACGCTGCCTGCGACCCGCCGCATCCGCCGCCCCTGAACGCCGCACGCGCAGCCGCGGGCCGAGGCCCGGACCTCGGCCCGCGGCTGCTCCCGTCCGTGCCGCCCGGACCTGTCCGCCGGCTTCGACACCCGCCGCGTCCGCCGCACGATGGAACTCCCCGGCATGACAGGCCGGCCCCACCGCGCAGCACCCGGAACCGCCGTTCCCCCGACGGGCCGCCCGAACGGCCGCGCTCAGGCGTGGTCGGCACCCGCCACGTCCACCCGCCGCCGGAACGGCGGCTCAGCAGCCGCAGTCGCCCGCGGCGACGGGGGCCGTGAGCGGGTCGGCGGGGCGTCGCTCATCGCCCGCGGCCGTCTCGTAGGCGAAGCCCTCGCGGATCCAGTACTCCATGCCGCCGAGCATCTCCTTCACCTGGTAGCCGAGTTCGGCCAGCGCGAGCGCGGCACGCGTGGCGCCGTTGCAGCCGGGGCCCCAGCAGTGGACGACGACCGGGACCGCGGGGTCGAGGAGGGCGGGCGCCTCTCGGGGGATCCGGCCGGTCGGCAGGTGGACGGCGCCGGGAACGTGCCCCTGCTCCCACGCTTCGGTGGAGCGGGAGTCGATGAGCACGAAGCCCGGGTCTGCGCCGGTGGCGGCAGCGGCCAGCGCCGCGGCGACATCGGCGACGTCGGCGTGGAAGGCGAGGCTCGCGGCGAAGTACGCCGCGGCCTCGGAGGGCACGGCGGGCGGCACCCGCAGCACGGGGTTGTCGGTACCGGGGGCGACCGGGCTTCCGGGACGTGCGGAGGTCTGTGTCATGGTCAGGAATCTACGGTCGGGAGTCCCCACCCGGAAGGCACGTTCCCCGGCACCGCGCTTGTCCTGCCGGGGAATCCCCTGCTAGACACCGTCCATGACCGTGGAATCCCTTGACGCGACCGATTGGCGCATTCTGGACGCCCTGCAGCGCGACGGGCGGGCCAGTTACGCCGAGCTCGCCAGGGCGGTGGCCATGTCGGCCAGCGCCGTGACCGAGCGCGTACGCAGGCTGGAGGAGGCCGGGGTGATCACCGGCTACTCCGCGGTGATCGACCTCGACCGGATCGGCCGTCCGATCCTCGCCTTCGTACGGCTGCGCTACCCGCACGGCAACTACAAGCCGTTCCACGACCTGCTGGCCTCCACGCCCGAGGTGCTGGAGGCGCACCACGTCACGGGCGACGACTGCTTCGTCATGAAGGTCACCGCCCGCTCGATGCGTCACCTGGAGGAGGTCACCGGCCGTATCGGCGGGCTCGGTTCGGTGACGACGAGCGTCGTCTACTCCTCACCGCTCGCCCGCCGCGCGGTGGCGCAGGGATGAACCGCCCTGCCCCTTGACCACCTGGAGCTGCGCGGGGATGCGCTGCCGCAGGTCGGCGACGTGGCTGACGATGCCGACCGCGCGGTCCCGTTCGCGCAGCCCGTCGAGCACGTCCAGCACCTCGTCGAGGGTCTGCTCGTCGAGGCTGCCGAAGCCCTCGTCGATGAAGAGGGTGTCCAGCCGGGCCCCGCCCGCCTCGTCGGTCACGACGTCGGCGAGGCCGAGCGCCAGGGCGAGGGAGGCGAAGAAGGTCTCGCCGCCGGACAGGGTGGCCGTGTCGCGTTCGGTACCCGTCCAGGCGTCGACGGCCATCAGGCCGAGGCCCGACTTGACGCCCCGTGAGGCCCGCGCGTCGGTGTGGACGAGCGTGTACCGGCCGGAGGACATCCGTTGCAGGCGAACGCTCGCGGCGGCCGCCACCTGCTCCAGGCGGGCGGCGAGCACGTAGGTCTCCAACTCCATCCGCAGCGTGTTCTCGCCGGCGCCGGTGGCCAGGTCGGCCAGCCGGCGCAGCCGCGCGTACTCGGCGCGGGCAGGGGCCAGTTCGCGGGTACGGGTCAGCGCGGCGGCGCCGAGGCGGTCGAGGGCGGCGCAGGTGCTGCGGGCCGCGTCCTGACGGGCCGTGGCCCCGCGCAGCCTGTGTGTGGCGTCCTCGACGGCGCGCCGGGCGCCCTCGGGGTCGGCGGGCGGCAGCCCGGCCGCCTCCGCCACGTCCAGTGCGGTCAGTTCCGCGGTGACGGCGGCCTCCTCGCGGCGGCGCTCCTCCGCCCGCTGACGCAGCCGCTGCACCTCGGCCGACGGCAGCAGCGCCGCGGCGGCGGCCTCGGGAGTGTCGAACCCGGCGCGGTAGGCGGCGTCGGCGAGGTCGGCGTCGGCGTCCTTGAGCGCACGGGCGGTGTCCTGTTCGGCGCGGGCGGCCGCGGGCGCGGCCGCGATCCGCTCGGCCTGCTCCGCGAGCCGGTCGCGGCGTTCGGCGACGGTCGCGAATGCGCCGCGCGCGCGGGCCAGTTGCCCGGTGAGCGCACTGTGCTCCTGGTCCAGCACCTCGCGGCGGGAGGTGACGGAGGCGACCCGGCTCTCGGCCCCGTGTCGCAGCCGGGTGCGCCGGGTGTGCTCCGCGACGGCCCGGTCGAGGGCCTGCCGGGCCTCGGGCAGCGCGGCGGCCTCGGCGGACGCCTCGCGGCAGGCGCGCTCCAGTTCGGCGTGGGCGGCGGCCAGCTCGGCCTCGGGCGTCCGTCCCGCCTCGGTGGCGGCGGCGTCGCGGGCGGCGGTGACGCGGGCGACCTCTGCCTGGGCGCTCTCGCGGGCGTCGGCGGCCTCCTGGTGGGCGGTCTGGGCGGCCTCCTCCTCGGCGCGGCCGACCTGCCGGTCCGAGGGCCGGGCCGGGTGCGGGTGCTCGGTGGCGCCGCAGACCAGGCATCCCTCGCCGTCCCGGAGCCGGGCCGCCAGTTCGGCGGCGATGCCGTTGATGCGCGCCTCGCGGACGTCCTGCCAGTGCTCGCGGGCGTCGGCGGCGGCCTCCCGCGCAGCCCGCAGGCGCTCCTCGGCAGCGCCCAACTCCCTCTCATGGGCATCGCGTTCACGGGCGGCGCTCAGCCTGCGGCGGGAGGAGTCGAGAGTGCCCGCCAGCTCGGCGGCGCGGGTCGCGGCGGCCTGGGCGGTGTCGATACGGCGCTCGTGCCCGAGACGTACCCGCTCCCAGTCCTCCAGCCAGGCACCGGCGTCGGCGATCAGCTGCTCGTCGGCCCCGGTCTCGCGCTCCAGCCGGGCGCGTTCGGCGACGAGTTCGGCCGCGCGGTGCTCGGCGCGGCCGGCCTCGGTGAGGCCGCCGAGTTCCTCGCGCAGTCCGTTCCCGTACGCGGTGAGCTGGTCGGCACCGGCGCCGGTGAGCTCCGCGGGCAGGTCCGCGCGGGCGGCGCGCTCCTGCTCGGCCGCGCGACGGTGCCGGACGGCGGCGCGGTCCCGCAGTTCCAGCGCGGGCCCCACGGTCTCGGCCCGGCGGGCGGTCTCCAGCACCGCCTCCTCGCTGTCACGGACCTCGCTCTGTTCCTCGAGGGCGGCGGCGCGGCGCATGGCCGCCGCGTGCCGCCGCTGGAGCGTGTGCAGTTCGCGCACGTCCTCGGCCGCGCGCTGGGCCGCGGCATGCGCCGTCTCGGCCGCGGTGGTGGCCAGGTCGGAGACGGCGGCCTGCTCGTGGGCCGTCGCCCGCAGGACCGCCGCCCACTGCAGCACGTGCGGGGCGAAGTCGGGATGCCCGGCGCCCGCGCCCTCCGGCAGCCAGTCCTCCAGGCGTTCGGAGCCGTCGCCGGCGGCCTGCTGCATCCCGTGGGCGAGCCGCAGCAGCTCGTCGTCGCCTTCCCGCACCCGCGACTGGGCGGCGTTCCGCTGCGCCTTGAGCCATTCCTCGGCCGCCTTGAACCGCCGGGTGTCGAAGAGCTTCCCGAGCAGGGCGGCGCGGTCGGTGGCGGTGGCCCGCAGGAAGGTCGCGAACTCGCCCTGCGGCAAGAGCACGACCTGGCAGAACTGCTCGCGGCTCATGCCGATCAGCCGCAGCAGCTCCTCCCCCGCCTCCTGGTGGGACTTGCTGAGCGCGCGCCACTGTCCCGCCGACTGCTCGCGCAGCAGCGTGACGGCCTTCTCCATGGTGAAGCCGCTGCCGCGCTTCTTCGGGCGCGGCTGCTCGGGGCGCCGGGTGACCTCCAGCCGCCGGCCGCCGACGGTGAGGTCCAGGACGACCTCGGTCGGTGTGTCGGGACCGGCGTGGTCGCTGCGCAGCCGGTTGCCGGGCCGGCTGCCGGGAACGCCGCCGTACAGGGCGTAGCAGACGCCGTCCAGCACGGAGGTCTTGCCGGCGCCGGTCGCGCCGTGCAGCAGGAACAGCCCGGCCGAGGACAGCTCGTCGAAGTCGACGGTGTGGCTGCCGGCGAAGGGGCCGAAGGCGGTCAGGGTCAGGCGGTGCAGACGCATCAGTCGGTCTCCGCGCGGGCGGCGTCGGTGCGGACCGCGTCCAGGGCGTCGCGCAGGACGGCCCGTTCGGCGGTGTCGGGGGCGGTGCCGCGTACGTGGGCCACGAAGTCCTCGGCGATCTGGCGGTCGGTCCGGCCGCGCAGGCGCTCGGCGTACGAGGCGAGGGGGTCGTCGTCCACCCGCTCGGGCTCGAAGGCGAGCGCGAGGGCGTGCGGGAAGCGCTCGCGCAGGCGGGCCATCGCGTCGTGCGGCCGGTACGGGTCGGTCAGGGTGACCTCCACCCAGGCGTCCGTGTGGCGCTCGTGGGCGGGGTCGGCCAGCAGGTCCTCGATGCGGCCGCGGATCCGGGCCAGCCGCCGCGGCACGGGGCAGTCGATCCGGTCCGCGGTCACGGAGCCGTCGGCGCCGAGGTCCACCAGCCACATGCTCTTGCGGTGGTCGGCCTCGGAGAAGGAGTAGGCCAGCGGAGAGCCGGAGTAGCGCACCCGCTCGGTGATCGTCTGGGAGCCGTGCAGATGGCCGAGGGCGACGTAGTCGACGCCGTCGAAGACCCCCGCGGGCACGGCGGCGACACCGCCGACGGTGATGTCGCGTTCGCTGTCGCTGGGCGTGCCGCCCGCCACGAAGGCGTGCGCCAGGACCACCGAGCGGGTACCGGCGGGGCGGGCGGCGAGGTCGGCGCGCACGCGCTCCATGGCGGCCGACAGCACCTCGGTGTGCCCGGCGCGCTCCATCGCGAACTCCTCGCGCACCAGGGCGGGTTCGAGGTAAGGCAGCCCGTACAGCGCGACCGGTCCGTGCGCGTCGGCGAGGACGACGGGGGTGGCGCAGCCCGCCGGGTCGGTGCGCAGGTGGATGCCGGCGCGGTCGATGAGGCCGGACGCGACGCCGAGCCTGCGGCCCGAGTCGTGGTTGCCGGAGATCATCACCGTCGGCACGCCCAGGTCGGCGAGCCGGTGCAGGGTCCGGTCGAAGAGCTCGACGGCCGGCAGCGACGGCAGCGCCCGGTCGTACACGTCCCCCGCGACGAGGACGGCGTCGACGTCCTCCGCGCGCACGGTGGCCAACAGGTGGTCGACGAACGCCGCCTGGGCGTCCAGCAGTCCGACCCGGTGGAAGGACCGCCCCAGATGCCAGTCGGAGGTGTGCAGCAGCCTCACCGCGGTTCTCCCGCCCGCATGTTCCGCTCCTCCGGCTCTCGTCCCGCATCCTCCGCAGGAGAACCGGTGTCCCCACCCTTCCCATGCGCTTCGCCGATCAGGCTATCCGCCACCAGTGACAACGCGGCGCGGGAGTCCGAATCCGGGCAATACCGGTCACGACACCGCCACGGCCGTCGGTGGCGGCCCGTACCATGACCGCCATGACGGCGAGCGACTCCGGCAGACCCCCCGTCCCCCTGGTCGACGACCGCTTCGAACTGCTGGAACGGCTCGGCGGCGGTGGCATGGGCCTGGTGTGGCGGGCCCGGGACACCGCCCTGCACCGCGAGGTCGCGCTGAAGGAAGTCCGCCCGTCCGATCCGGACTTGGCCACCTCCGACCCCGAGGCGGCGGCGAAGCTGCGGGAGCGCGTGCTGCGCGAGGCCCGCGCGCTGGCCCGGGTGCACCACCCCAACGTCGTCACGATCCACCACATCGTGGACAGAACGGACCTCGCCCACCCGTGGCTGGTCATGGAACTGGTCACCGGGGGCACGTTCCAGGACCTGATCGCCCGGGGTCCGCTGGCGCCGCGGGAGGCGGCCCGCATCGGGCGCGGCGTCCTCGCCGGGCTGCGCGCCGCGCACGCGGTCGGGGTCCACCACCGCGACGTGAAACCCGCGAACGTGCTGCTGCGGCCCGACGGCACCCCGGTGCTCACGGACTTCGGCATCGCCACGCTCGGCGACGCCCCCCGGCTCACCACCACCGGCGGCCTGATCGGCTCTCCCGAGTACATCGCCCCCGAGCGGATCCGCGGCGAGGAGGGCAACCCCGCCTCCGACCTGTGGTCGCTCGGCATGATGCTGTACGTCGCGGTGGAGGGCGTCCATCCGCTGCGCCGTGAGACCAGCATCGCCACCCTCGTCGCGGTCCTCGACGAGCCCCTCCCGCCGGCGGCGCGTTCCGGGCCGCTCGCCCCGGTGCTCGCCGCGCTGCTCGTACGGGACGCGGCCGCGCGGCCCGGCGCCGGGCACCTCGACCGGATGCTCGCCGAGGCGGAGACCGGGACCGGGGCGGCGCCCGCCGGCTCGCCCGCGCCCCGCCCGACGACGCCCTGATCGAACTCGGTTCCGTCAACTGGGACGCCCTGCCCGTTCTGATGAAGCGGGCCGAGAAGGACTGCGGGGTGGCGCACCCCGAGAACCAGTATCTGATCGTCGAATCCGGTCTCATCGACCACGACCGCTACATGTCCCTGTACCGCGTGGACAGCCACCGCACCTGCTACGTCCGGGCCACGCTCCAGGGCAAGGTCACGCTGGTCATGAAGCCGTGACGCCGACCGGTCCGGGCCGCACCCGGCGCACCGAGCCGCTCCGCGACGCCCTGCCGGCCAGCCCGTGACCGGGGGAACACCGGCTCCGGGCCCGCGGGCCACCACGCCCCCGCGGAGAGGCGCGCGCACCGCGCCGCCCCGCGGGCCGCGAGTACCCTGCCCACGCCGGACGAACACCGAGGACTCCAAGGACACCAAGGAGAGAGCGTCATGACCGACTACCTTCCGACCGGACTCCGCACGCTGGCCGAGGCGGGCGACAGCGACGCGATCGACCAGCTCATCGAACTGGCCGCCGAGCAGGGCGACATGGACCTGCTCCGCACCTTCGCGGACGCCGGGAACAGCGACGCGGCCGACCTGGTCGTCGAACTCGCCACCGAGAACGAGGACCTGGAGGAACTCCGCCGCCTCGCCAACGCCGGCAACATCACCGCCGCCGAGCAGCTGAGCGAGCTCACCGCCGAGTGAGACCGGCGTCCATTGGTGGCGGCCGCCCCGCCGAACCGTCACCCTGCGGGCATGACCGTCTTCCATCCGGTGCAGCACGCCGAGAAGGAACGCCTCCCCGGGGACCCCGGGTTGACCGGGGCGGGACGCCTGCAGGCCGCCAGGACCGCCGACCGGCTGCACCACGCCGGTGTCCGCGCCCTCCTCAGCAGCCCCTTGCGCCGTGCACGCGAGACCGCCGCCGCCATCGCGGACCGGACCGGCCTGCCCGTCCAGGAGGACTCCCGGCTGCGCGAGCGGATCAACTGGGACTCCTCCCGGTCCGCGGAGGACTTCCTGAGCGACTGGGCGGCCACCGTGGAGGACCGGGATTTCCTGCCCGCCTGCGGTGACTCCTCCCGCGCCGCGGCGGAACGCCTGCGCGCCTGCCTGGTCGTCCTGGCCGGAACGCCGGGCCCGGTCGCGCTGGTGGCGCACGGCGGGGTCACCGTGGACCTGCTGCGCACGGTGATCGGTGACGCCGCGGTGCCGGCCGCCCTGATGCGCGACGGCCTCCCGTCCTGCGCGATCACCGCCCTGGACGGCCTGTCCGTCGTGGCCGTCGCCGCGACCGCGCACCTGACGGCGGGCCGGGCCCGGTCGTCACATTCCCTCCCCCAGCGGGGGTGAGGGGTGCCCCCACCCCGCGGCGCCCGGCACGGCAACTCTCCGCCTGGCGATGCGCCGCACCTGGGGGCACCCCAGCGGCAGCCGCCGACGCGGGGCCAGCCCTCCGGGCGGCCGGCGCCCATGTGACGACCGGGCCTAGACGTCCACGTAGGCGCTGCCCGAGACCTCCATGCCGGCCGAGCCCGCGGAGGCGTCGGCGAGCCAGCCGCGGAAGGAGTCCAGTTCCTCCTCGGGCACGCCGAGCTCGATGCGGACGTCGGCCGCGTAGGCCACCCCGCGCACCGCTCGGCCCGCGGCCCGCAGGTCGTTCTCGATGCGGCCGGCCCGCTGGTGGTCGACGACGACGGTGACAAGGGCGAGCTTCTGCCGCTCGACGGTGCCGAGCTCGTCCAGTGCCGCGGAGACCGCGCCGCCGTACGCCCGCACCAGTCCGCCCGCCCCGAGCTGGATCCCGCCGTAGTAGCGGGTGACGACGGCGACGACGTCCCGTATCTCGCGGCGCAGCAGGACCTGCAGCATGGGGGTGCCCGCGGTGCCGCCGGGCTCGCCGTCGTCGCCCGCCTTGTGCACCCGCCCCTCGGCGCCGATGACGTACGCGAAGCAGTTGTGGCTGGCGCCGGGATGCTCCCGGCGGACGCGGGCGATGAACTCCTGCGCCGCCGCCTCGCTGGACACCGGCGCCAGCGCGCACAGGAAGCGGGATCGCTTGATCTCGCTCTCGTGGACGCCCGCGCGCCCGATCGTCAGATACCGCTCCACCACCCCGCCACCCTACGGGAATGGCCGTGCGGCCCCTCTGGTTGACTGCTGCGGAGGGCTGGGAACGGCCTCAGGTCCGAGGGAGGACGACGTGCACGAAGACGACGCGGCGGTACGTGAGCTGCTGACCGGTCTCGGGGACACCTGGGCCGTGGTGGGCCTGTCCAGCAACACCTCGCGCGCCGCCTACGGCGTGGCCCGCGTGCTGCAGCGCTTCGGCAAGCGCGTGGTGCCGGTGCACCCGAAGGCCGAGACCGTGCACGGCGAGCAGGGCTATGCCTCGCTGGCGGACATCCCCTTCCCTGTCGACGTCGTGGACGTCTTCGTCAATTCCGACCTCGCCGGCGCGGTGGCGGACGAGGCCGTCGCGATCGGTGCCAAGGGCGTCTGGTTCCAGCTGGACGTGATCGACGAGGCGGCGTACGCCCGCACCAAGGACGCGGGCCTGGTCATGGTGATGGACCGCTGCCCGGCGATCGAGATCCCCCGTCTCGGATGACGGCGAACGCCGTCGTCCGCCCGGCCCGCCCCGAGGACGCCGCCGAGTTGGTGCGCCTGCGCCGGCTGATGTTCCTGGCCATGAGCGGCCGGGACGAACCGGGCGCGTGGGAGGCCGCGGCCGAGCAGCGGGCCCGGGAGCAGCTCGCCGGCGGTGCCGCGCGGGCGATGGGCGCGTTCGTGGTCGACGGCGACCCCGGCGGCGGGCCGCATCTGGCGGCGTGCGCGGTGGGGCGGATCGAGGAGCGGCTGCCCGCGCCCGCGCACCCCGAGGGGCGGTTCGGCTTCGTCTTCAGCGTCTGCACCGATCCCCGCTACCGGGGCCTGGGCCACGCGCGGGCGACCACGGGGGCGCTGCTCGCGTGGTTCGCCGAGCGCGGCGTCACGCGGGTCGACCTGCACGCGACGCCCGAGGCGGAGTCCCTGTACCGGAGCCTGGGCTTCGCCGAGCACTCCATACCGCTGTCGCTGGACCTCAGCCGGCCGGGGGCTCCGCGATGAGGGCCGTGCCCACCCGGCGGAAGCCGACGCGGGCGTAGATACGGGCCACGTCCTCGTCGCCCGCGGACAGGAACACCGTGCCCAGTCCCCGCGCCCGGGCGTGCCGGACGAGCGCCGAGGTCACGGCGAGCGCGAGGCCGCGGCGGCGGGCGCTGGGCAGCGTCCCGACGCCGACGATCTCGCACACCTCGCCGACCGGGTTGTACTGTCCCGCGCACAGCGCGGTCGTGCCGTCCACCGCCGCCGCGTGCACGGTCAGCCCGTCCCTGACCCGTGCCTCGGCCGCCGCGAGGGCGGCCGGGGCGGCGTGCAGCACCCGGGCGACGTCCAGTTCGGACGTCCCGGCCGGGCCGATCGCGGTGCCGGGGTGCGCGAAGGCCAGGTGGGGCACCGTGAGGGCGCTCGCGAACGCCGGGTCGCCGGGCGCCAGTACCCGGACGTCCACGCCGTCGACGGGCGCGGCGACGGCTCCGGCCGCCCCGGGGTCGAGCACCATCAGCGGGTGCGCGTGCACGAGCAGGCCCGAGGCCTCCGCCGCCTCGCGCAACGCGGGCGTCGTCTCCGCCACCCACTCGAAGCACTCGGGAACACCGAGCCGCCGCTGCCGCTCCCGCACCCGGTCCACGTCCGCGCGGCCGACCCGCCCGTCCGCGTCCCGTGTGGGGCGGGCGTAGTACGGCCAGCCGAGTCCCTCCCGGACGAAGAGCGTCAGCGGGCCGAAGTCCTCGGCGCGGGCGGCCGCCCGGGGCACCGCGTCGTAGTACCGCTCCAGGCGCGCCAGCAACTCGGTCACGCCGGGACGCCCAGTCCCTCGACGACCTGGACGCCGGGCAGCGCGGCCAGCGCCTTGCCCGGCAGGAGCAACTTGCCGCGGCGCCGGCCGCTGCCGATGATCACGTACGGCGTGTCCGTGACCGCCGCGTCGACCAGGAGCGGCCACGCGGCGGGGAGCCCGATCGGGGTGATGCCGCCGTACTCCATGCCGCTCTCGCCGACCGCGGTGTCCATGGGCGCGAACGAGGCCTTCCGCACACCGAGATGACGCCGGACGAAGCCGTTCACATCGGCCCGGGTGGTCGCGAGCACCACGCACGCGGCCAGGGTCACGTCCTGGCCCCGCTTGCCGGCGACGACCACGCAGTTGGCCGACTGGTCCATGCCGACGCCGTACGTCTCCGCGAAGACGGCCGTGTCCGCCTTCTCGGGGTCGGTGTCGACGAGCAGCACCTCCTCGGCCGGCACCTCCCCGTGCCAGGCGGTGAGGACCGCGGCGACGGGCTCCGGCAGGAGGTCGAGCCGTTCGAGGGCCGGAGAGACGTCGGTGAAGGTGCCGATGGGTGCGCGCATGTCCGGCACGCTAACAAACCCGCCCCGCCGGACGCGCCGCCGATCGGAGAACGGACAGCCGCGGGGGGACACCGCCCCCGCGCACGCCGTGCGGGGCGGCGGTCACCCCTCCGGTTCGAGCTCGACGAGCGCGGCCAGGGCGGCGAGTTGCTGGTGCGTCGCCCCCGCGGGCACCGGCATCGGCGCGGGGGTGCGCAGCGGGGGCTCCCAGCCGCGTTCGGGGTCCCAGCGCCGCACGACGCGCGCCGGTGCGCCCGCCACCACCGAGTGGTCGGGGACCTCGCCCCGGACGATCGCCCCCGCCGCGACCACCACGTTCCGCCCGATCCGGGCTCCGGGCAGGATCACCGCGCCCGCCCCCAGCCAGCTTCCGGAGCCGATCTCGACGGGCGCGGAACGCGGCCACTGCCGGCCGATGGGCTCGTGGGGATCGTCGTAGGAGTGGTTGTCACTGGTGACGTAGACGTACGGACCGCAGTAGACGTCGTTCCCGAACACCACCGGCCGCGAGGCGATGACATGGCTGCCGCGGCCGAGGACGACGCCGTCGCCCAGCCGGACGACCGGGTCGGGGCCGAGGTCGAGGCCGGGCATCATGCCCGCGGTGAGGGTGACCTGTTCACCGATGATGCAGTAGTCGCCGAGGTGGATCCAGCGCTCGCCGAAGATCGTGCCCTGGGGGAACGCCAGCCGGGTTCCGGTGCCGATGCGGCCGAAGCGCAGCGGCCCGGGACGGTCCGCGGTCACCGCTCCGGCGCCCTGGACCCAGCGCCAGCCGCGGTGCACCAGGCGGGAGGTGGCGCGCCGGCGCCAGGCCCCCAACGGGGAGAACAGGTTCTCGTTTTTCGGCACCCGCTCACGGTACCGAGGGCCGTGGTGCGCGGCCGGTCGATCAGGTGTGATGTGTGCCGCGTTCGGACCACGCGACGGCGAGCCGCGCGGCCAGGCGCACATTGCCGCGCACCGCGGCGAGGTTGGCCTCCAGGCTGGCCCCCGCGGTGCCCTCGACGAGCCGGCCGAGGAGGAACGGTGTGACGGCCTGGCCGGTCACGCCGTCGCGCTCGGCGGCGTCCAGCGCCTCGGCCAGGACGCGGTCGTGGAGTTCCGGGTCGAGCTGCTCCTCCTCCGGCACGGGGTTGGCGACGACGATCGCGGCGGGCGGCCCGCACAGGTCGTCCTGGGCGGCCATGACCGCCGCGACCTCCTCGGGCGTGCCCACCGTCCAGTCGACCGGCTGCCCGGAGCGGCTGAGGTAGAAGCCGGGGAATTCCCCGGTCCGGTAGCCCACGACGGTGACGCCGAGGGTCTCCAGCCGCTGCAGGGTGGCGGCGACGTCGAGGATCGACTTGACCCCGGCGCAGACCACGGTGATGCGGGTCTCGGCGAGCAGGCGCAGGTCGGCGGACTCGTCCTGCTCGTGGGTCCAGCCGCGGTGCACGCCGCCGAGTCCGCCGGTGGCGAAGAAGCGCAGTCCGGCACGGGCGGCCAGGAACGCGGTGGCCGAGACGGTGGTGGCCCCGTCGGCGCCGGTGGCCAGGGCGACGGGCAGATCACGGTGGCCGAGCTTGCGCATCCGCTCGTCGTGGGCGACGCGCTCCAGTTCCTTGTCGTCCAGGCCGACGCGCGGCACGCCGTCGAGGACCGCGATGGTCGCGGGCACGGCTCCGCCGTCCCGTACGGCGGCCTCCAGCTCCCGGGCGACCTCGAGGTTGCGGGGGCGGGGCAGGCCGTGGGAGATGATCGTCGACTCCAGGGCGACGACCGGGGCGCCCGACTCCAGCGCGGCGATCACATCATCGGAGAACTTCAGCACGCTGTAGGCGCTACCCTCCCCGCGATCACCGCAATCGCGGGGCTACGGTGATCTCCATGACGGAGAGAGCCTTGATCGCGGCCGTGGGCGGCCACACGCCCCGCGTCGACCCGGACGCCTTCGCCGCGCCGACCTCGGTGGTGCTGGGCGAGGTCACGATGGCGGCAGGCGCCAGCGCCTGGTACCACGCGGTGCTCCGCGGCGACTGCGCGCCGATCAGCCTCGGCGCGGGCAGCAATGTGCAGGACAACGCGACGGTCCACGCCGATCCGGGCTTCCCGGCGGTGATCGGCGCGGGCGTCACGATCGGGCACAACGCGGTGGTGCACGGCTGCGTCGTGGAGGACCACGTGCTGGTCGGCATGGGCGCGACGGTGCTCAACGGCGCCCGCATCGGGACGGGTTCGCTGGTGGCGGCGGGCGCCCTCGTACCGCAGGGCATGCGCGTGCCGCCGGGTTCGCTGGTGGCCGGGGTGCCGGCCAAGGTGCGGCGGGAACTGACGGCGGAGGAGCGGGAGATGGTCCGGCTGAACGCCGAGCACTACGTGCAGCTGGCCAGTGCGCACCGCGCCGCGTTCACGGCGGACGCCGCGGGCTGAGCCCGGCGGCTCACTCGGCCGTCGCCGCGACCGTCTCCTCGGCGGGCTCCACGACGGCGGCCGCGGCGGCCTTGGCCCGGCGGCGTACGACGAGGAAGGACGCCAGGCCGATCAGCACGGCCGCGCCCAGGCCCACCCAGGAGAAGCGCTTGAGCCAGGGCTCGGCGACGATGCCCACGTAGTAGATGACGGCCGTCGTGCCGCCCGCCCACACGATGCCGCCGAGGACGTTGGCGACGAGGAACTTCCAGTACGGCATGCGCAGCACACCGGACAGCGGCCCGGCGAAGATCCGCAGCAGCGCGACGAAGCGCCCGAAGAACACCGCCCACATGCCCCAGCGTTCGAAGGACGCCTCGGCGGTCGCGATGTGGCCGGGAGAGAAGTGCTTGGGGAAGCGCCGGCCGAGCCGGTCCATCAGCGGACGTCCGCCGCGGCGGCCGATCGCGTAGCCGATGGAGTCGCCCACGATCGCCCCGGCCGTGGCGCAGACGCCGACCACCCATGGATTGACATGTCCCTGCGAGGCGAGCAGCGACGCGCTCACGAGGATGATCTCGCCCGGCAGGGGGATGCCCAGGCTCTCCACACCGATCACGAGGGCCACCAGCAGATAGATGCTGACGGGCGGGATCGTCCCGAGCCACTCCTGGACGTGCAAGGCCGCTTCCTTCCCCTGGGGCGGTCGGGTGCCGGTGCGCCGGGCGCGCACGTCGTTGCAGCGTATCCGACGTACGGCCCGGCGCGGTTCCCGTGCCTGTGGGGTGGCCCACCCCGGGGCCCCCGTGCGTCAGGAGTTGGGCCGCAGGGTCCACACGATCGACATCTCGCCCGTCACGGCGCCGTCCTCGCGCCGGATCGCGACGGTGACCGGGAACTCGGGGCGCTCGCCCTTGTCGAGTTCGGCGACGATCTCGGCGGCGGGGCGGCCGAGTTCGGCGGTGGCGGTGACCGGGCCCATGGCGAGCTTCTTGTAGGAGATCTCGGCGCGGACGGCGAGAGGCACCGCGCGGGAGAGCTGGTCGGCGAAGGCGGCGAGCACGATGGCACCGCTCGCGGACTCGGCGAGGGTGAACATGGCGCCCGCGTGGGGGCCGCCGACGTGGTTGTGGTAATCGGCCTGGTCGGGAAGGCGGAGCACCGCGCGCTCGGCGGTGGTCTCCTCGTACTCGAGGTTCAGGGTGCGGACCATGGGCACGGTGGCCGTCAGGAGCTCGGCTATCTGGGGCTGGTTCTCGGACATGGCCGGATGTTACCAGCTGGTAATGACGCGATCCATGGAACCGGGAGGCCGCAACCCCTAGTGTTTCGAGCCATGTGGCCAGGAGAACAGCAGCCCGGGGGACCGCAGTATCCGCAGCAGCCGGGGGGACCGCAGTATCCGCAGCATCCCCCGCAGCAGTTCCCGTCGCCGTACGCGCCCCAGCAACACCCGGCCTACCAGCCGCCGCCCCCGCCGTGGGGCGCCCAGACGCTGCCCGGCGGGCCCGGCGGGCCCAAGCCGCCCGGCAACCGGCGGGGCCTGGCCGTCGCGGTGTCGGTGGTCGCCGCCGCGGCGGTCGCCGCGGCCGGGGTGCTGATCGCCGTGAAGCTCACCGGGGACGACTCCGGCCGCCCCGAGGCCGGCCCGTCGGCGAGCGGCGCCCCGGCGGCCTCCGCGACCCCGTCGGGCGGGACGTCCTCCGCCCCGCCGTCCCCTACCGCGTCGGACGACGGCCCCGGCGCCGACGACGCGCGCGGCAACCCCGGCGACAGCGCGATCAAGCCCGTCGTCCCCGGCTGGCGGACCGTCGTCCGCGGCGACATGGGTGTCGCCTACGACGTCCCCCCGAACTGGACGGTGAAGGCGGCAGGCCTGCTCATCGGCTACGAGTGGGACAAGAACCGCATCGTCACCGGCGGCGCCGCCACCCTCGACGAGGACTGGTGCGGCACCGACCAGCGCGGCATGGCCGGGGTGAAGGGCGGCAAGGGCGCCAAGAGCCTGCAGTCCGAGGCCGCCAACGAGGCCTACAACTGGGCGTACGCCAAGTACAACCAGGAGGGCGGCACCAAGCTCACGCAGTCCGCGACCCGTGCCCACAAGAACGGCCAGGGGGTCAGCGGCTGGGTCTCCAGCACCCGCGCGACCGGCATGAAGGGCAAGTGCGCGGCCGACGGCACCGCCTACAGCTTCACCTTCCTCGGCAAGGACAAGGAGGTCCGCTCCTGGATCCTGGTCGTGGACAGCTTCAAGGGGGCCCCGGACACCAAGACGATCGCGAAGGTGCGCGACAGCGTCCGCCTGATCGGCTGAGGCCCGCACGCCGGCCGGCGAGCGCGCACGATATACGGTTGGCAGATGACCGCCCGGGCGGCGATAGTCCCCGGGTGACCCCCACGACCTCCCGCCCTCCCCGCCTCCGCTTCCGGTTCCCCGACTGGGCCGGCCGCAACTTCCGGCTGCTGGCCGCGGCCGCGTTCGTGACCAACCTCGGCACCTCCGGCGCCGTGGTCGCCTCGGCCTTCGCCGTGCTGCGGGCCGGTGGCGACGCCACCGACGTCGGACTGGTCGCGGCGGCACGCACGGTACCGCTGGTGGTCTTCCTGCTCATCGGCGGCGCGGTCGCGGACCGGCTGCCCCGGCACCGGGTCATGGTCGCCGCGAACTGCCTGAACGCGGTCTCCCAGGGCGTGTTCGCACTGCTCGTGATCTCCGGGGAGGCCCGAATCTGGCAGATGGCGGTCCTGGCCGCGCTGGGCGGCACCGGCACCGCGTTCTTCGCGCCCGCCAACGAGGGCATGCTGCTGTCCACCGTCGACGGCGCCCACGCCGGCCGCGCCTTCGCCGTGTTCCGGCTCGGGGTGAACGGGGCCAACGTCGGCGGCGCCGCGCTCGCGGGGGCGCTCATCGCGCTCGTGGGCCCCGGGTGGGTTCTGGCCGTGGACGCGGCCTGCTTCGCGCTCGCGGCGTCGCTGCGCGCGCTGCTGCGGGTGACGCGGACGGCAGCCGCGGCCACGCCCGGCGGCGGCCTGCTGCGCGATCTGCACGACGGATGGCGGGAGTTCGCGTCGCGGCGCTGGCTGTGGGGCATCGTCGTGCAGTTCTCCGTCGTCAACGCGGTCATGGTCGCCGCGGAGGCCGTCTACGGTCCCCTGGTGTCGCAGGCCGAACTCGGCGGCGCGGGCCCCTGGGGAGCGGCGCTGGCCGCGTTCGGCGTGGGCAACATCCTGGGCGGATTCCTGATGCTGCGCTGGCGCCCGCGGCGCATCCTGCTCGCGGGCACGCTCTGCGTCTTCCCGTTCGCCCTGCCCGCGGTGGCGCTCGCGCTGGTGCTGCCGGTGCCGCTCCTCGCGGCGACGATGCTCGTGGCCGGGCTCTCCATCGAGGTCTTCGGCGTGACGTGGATGCTGGCGCTGCGCCAGGAGATCCCGGAGGACAAGCTGTCCCGGGTCGCCGCGTACGACTGGTTCGGGTCGGTGTCCATGATCCCCCTCGGTACCGCGCTCGCGGGCCCCGCGGCCGGCGCCTTCGGCCTGACCGGGGCGCTGTGGGGATGCGCGGGGCTCGCCGTGCTCCTGACCGGCGCCGTCCTGCTCGCCCCCGAGGTGCGCGCCCTGCGGCGCAAGGACACCACCGCCGAGGTGGCCGGCGGCGGGCCCGCGCCGGTGGTTCAGCCGATCCCGAACGACCCGCCGGGCGGTTCCGGGGAGGGCACCGCGTCGCTGTCGTGAACCGGACGTGCCCGCCGGAGGAAGACCGCGAGGGCGTCGCCGTGGACGACCCGGGCGGGGAAGGCGTCGGCGACGGTGCGCCGGGTGAGCCGGGCGACGGGCAGCGGCCGCCGGGAGGCGGCGAGCACGGTGTTGCCGAAGCGGCGGCCCCGCAGCACGCCGGGCTCCGCGATCAGGCAGACCTCGCCGAACAGGGCGTCCAGGCCCGCGATCTGGGGCCGCAGGAAGTCGAAGGGCGCGGAGTCGGCGAGGTTCGCCAGGTAGACGCCGTCGGGACGCAGCACCCGCGCGGCCTCGCGGAGGAACTCGTACGACGTGAGGTGCGCGGGCACCCGCGAGCCGCCGAAGACGTCGGCGACGACGGCGTCCGCCGAGGCGTCCGGTGCCGCCTCCATCCAGCCGCGCGCGTCCTCGGTGGCCACGGTGAGCCCGTCGGCGCCCGCGGGCAGCGGCAGCCACCGGGCGACCAGGTCCGCGAGCGCCCGGTCGGCCTCGACCACGTGCTGGCGTGAGCCGGGCCGGGTGGCGGCGGTGTAGCGGGGCAGCGTCAGGGCACCGCCGCCGAGGTGGACGACGTCCAGCGGCTCCCCCGCGGGGGCCGACTCGTCCAGGACGTAGGCCAGGCGCCGGGTGTACTCGAACTCCAGATGCGTCGGGTCGTCGAGGTCGACGTACGACTGCGGGGCCCCGTCGACGGTCAGCAGCCAGCCGGCGGGCCGGTCCACGTCGGGCAGCAGCTTCGCCGCGCCGAAGTCCACCGCCTCGCTCACCGGAATGCGTTCGTCGTCGTGCTCCACGCGGCCATTGTCCCAGTGCGGAACGGGGCCGTTCCCGGGGGTAAGCGGAAGGGGCCCGGGCCGGGCCCGGGCCCCTTCGCTATCGCTAGTCGAGCAGCGCGGTGACGGTGCCGGCGCCGACCGTGCGCCCGCCCTCGCGGATGGCGAAGCCGAGACCGGTCTCCAGCGGCACCGCCCGGCCCAGCTCGACCGTCATCTCCACCCGCGCGCCGGGCAGCGCGATCCCGGCCCCGCCGAGGTCCACGTCGCCGACGACGTCCGCCGTCCGCACGTAGAACTGCGGGCGGTAGCCGGTCGCGATCGCCGTGCGCCGCCCGCCCTCGGCGGCCGGCAGCAGGTAGACCCCGGCGCGGAACCGGCGGCTGGGCGTGACGCTCCCGGGCGCGGCGACGACATGGCCGCGGCGTACGACGTCGCGCGCGACGCCGCGCAGCAGCAGCGCGACGTTGTCGCCGGCCTGCGCCTCGTCCATCGGCTTGCCGAACGTCTCCAGCCCGGTGACCACGGAGGCCGTGTCCGCGCCGAGCACCTCCACGCGGTCGCCGACCCGGATCGTGCCGCGCTCCACCGCACCGGTCACGACCGTGCCGCGGCCGGTGATGGTCAGCACGTTCTCCACCGGCAGCAGGAACGGCGCGTCGGTGTACCGGTGCGGCATCGGCACGTGCGTGTCCACCGCGTCGAGCAGCGCCTCGATCGCCGCCGTCCACCGCGGGTCGCCCTCCAGCGCCCTCAGCCCGGAGACCCGGACGACGGGCAGGGTGTCCCCGGGGTAGCCCTGGGCGGAGAGCAGCTCGCGCACCTCCAGCTCGACCAGGTCGGTCAGTTCGGGGTCCCCTGCGTCGGCCTTGTTGAGCGCCACGACGATGTGCTCGACGCCGACCTGGCGCGCGAGCAGCACGTGCTCGGCGGTCTGCGGCATGACGCCGTCGAGGGCCGAGACGACCAGGATCGCCCCGTCCAGCTGCGCCGCGCCCGTGATCATGTTCTTCACGTAGTCGGCGTGGCCGGGCATGTCGACGTGGGCGTAGTGGCGGGTGTCCGTCTCGTACTCGACGTGCGCGATGGTGATGGTGATCCCGCGGGCCGCCTCCTCCGGGGCCCTGTCGATCCGGTCGAACGGGACGAAGGCGGCGGAGCCGCGGGCGCTGAGGACCTTGGTGATGGCGGCGGTGAGCGTGGTCTTGCCGTGGTCGACATGACCCATCGTGCCGATGTTCAGGTGCGGCTTGGTGCGCTGGTACGCCTGCTTGGGCATGGTGCGGTGCTTTCTCGGTCAGTCGTCGCATCGATGCATCGACGCATCGACAAGTCGATCTGCGGAACGGGACCCCTGCGTCCTGCCGACCCTCCCCCTGCGGGGTCCGCCGGACTGTCCGGGGAGGGTCAGGTTCGGGCGCCGCCGAACGCGTGGACCGGGAAAGCCGGTGCCGGCGCAGCCTTCGGCGCGTCCGCGACCGCGGAGGCGTCTGCGAGGAAGGCGTACCGGAACATGCCGCCGATCATGCGGCACGGGACGGGCCGGGGGCGAACGATTTTTGACGGACGGGCACGGCAGGCCGGAGCGGCGGACGACATGGGCCGGACCGCGTACACGTCACGTCACGCCGCGCGCCGGGCCAGCACGTACCCGCGGCGGGACTCGGCCTCGTGCGGGTAGTGGGTCCGCTCGAGTGCCGCCCGCACGGTGAACCCGGTGTCCTCCAGGGCCGCGCGGACGTCGGCGGCGGCGAGGAAGTGGAAGTCCACGTCGACCTCGTGCCCCCACCACCGCTGCATGGGCCGGACCTCGGCGCCGAGGTGGAAGGCGACCAGCAGCGGGGCGGAAGGGCGCAGGACGCGCCGCATCTCGGCGAAGGCGGGCCGCAGTTCGTCCGGAGCGAGGTGGATCACGCTGTAGAGCGCGACGGCGGCGCCGAACTCGCCGTCGGCCGCGGGCAGACGACGGAGGTCGCCCACCCGGAACTCGGCGCCGGGATGGTCGGCGCGGGCGAGCGCGACCATCCGCGGCGACAGGTCGATCCCCACCGCCCGCACGCCCCGGCCGGCGAGCCAGCCCGTCACATGGCCGGGGCCGCAACCGAGATCGGCGACGGGGGCGCCGTCGGCCGTCTCCTCGACGAGGGCGGACAACAGGGCGCGGTCGAGCGGCTTGTGCGCGAGTTCGCCGGCGATACGCGTCCGGTACTCCCCCGCCACGGTGTCGTAGCTTCGCCGTACGCGGCCGTGGTCGTGTTCCGGGGCGCTGGGCATGCGCCCAGCATCGCAGTCACGGGAGCGCTGTCACAGGTGCTTCGTCGCCTCGCGCACCGACAGCGGTGACAGCCGGTCC
Source organism: Streptomyces sp. NPDC088354 (assembly GCF_044753585.1). Classification (NCBI taxonomy): domain Bacteria; kingdom Bacillati; phylum Actinomycetota; class Actinomycetes; order Kitasatosporales; family Streptomycetaceae; genus Streptomyces; species Streptomyces sp. NPDC088354. The sequence continues at coordinate 108,621 of NZ_JBIVNJ010000020.1, forward strand.
GCGGCCGACACGACGAACTCCCGCACGGCGTCCGGGTCGGCGCGGGCGTACTCGCGCAGCGCCCAGCCGATCGCCTTGCGGACGAAGAAGTCACGGTGTCCGGACCGGAGCAGGCAGTAGCGGAACAACCGCTCGGCGTCGGTGCCGCCCTTGTACGTGAGTTGATGCAGCAGGGCCGTACGCGCGATCCACAGGTCGTCATCGGTGATCCACGCGTCCATGACCGCCACCAGCGCAGGATCGGCGGCGACCAGGGGTCCGACGACATGCGCCGCGAGCGGGTCGACCGTGTCCCACCACGACTCGGTCGCCACCAGGTGCCGGGCGGTGCCGAGGAACGCCGACGAGCAGCGCCCGATGTGGCGGCGCAGGTAGTCGACCGCGAAGTAGCGGTACTCCCGCTGGGGCAGTGCCCAGCAGCGCAGCGCCACGGCCGCACAGTCGTCCTCGCCGGGGCGCGGCATGCCCGCCAGGACCTCCCGGGACAATGCGCGCCGGGTAGGAGTGGCGATGCCGAGAAAGGGGAAGGCTCCGCGCATGTACGCCGCCGCGGAGGCGGCCCGTTCCGGATCGGCGGCCGCGGCATACACCGTGGTCAGACGGGGCAGCACCAGATCGGCGAGCGCGCTGTCCGGTGCGGCCGGGACATGGGATGTCATACGCGCACCGTACGCGGGACCACTGACGGACTCCGGACGGCCATCCTCCTGGGCTAGGCTCGCGGAATGTCCGACGCTCCCGCCCTGTCCGGTTCCCGCCCGCGCCTGCGCGTGTCGCCGTGGGCCCGACTGGCGCTGCTCGTCGTGCTCCTCCTGGGCGCCGGGGTCTGCGTGGTGGTCTGGGAGCCGCAGCATTACCTCGCCGACGGCTGGCCGGCGCGGCTCACGGGATTCGCCGCGATCCTGCTCTTCACGCTCGGCTACGGCATCTGCGCCACCGCCTTCGTCCCCCGCCCGCTGCTGAGCATGGGCGCCGGCGCGCTCTTCGGCTCGGTGTGGGGGCTGACCGCGGCGATCGGCGGCACGGTGATCTCCGCCGCGGTCTGCTTCGTCCTGGGCCGCGTCCTGGGCCGGGATGCCCTGCGACCGCTGCTGCGGGGCCGCGTACTGCTCTCCGCCGACCGGCAGTTGAGCCGGCACGGCTTCCGCACGATGCTCGTGATGCGGCTCTTCCCGGGCATCCCCTTCGCGGCGGCCAACTACGCCGCGGCCGTGTCCGAGACGCGCCTGGTGCCGTACCTGGTCGCGACGGCTCTCGGCACGATCCCCAACACGGCGGCCTATGTCGTCGCGGGCAGCCGCGCCGCCACCCCCACCTCGCCGGTGTTCCTGCTGGCGATGGGCTTCCTGGCGGTGACGGGACTCGGCGCGCTCGTGTTCACCGCTTGGGCCCGCCGCCGCCGGCGCCGCTCACCGCGCGGCCGGGCGCCCCTTCACCCCGGCACCGAGGTGCGCGACGCCGCGTGACGACCTCGCGGTCGATCCTGAACGCGTGCTCCTGCGGGCCCTCGTGGACGTCGGCCCGCCGGCACCTCGTTTCGTCCGAGCGGCGCGCGTTCCGTGCCAGGTGGTGCGCGAGGGCCACGGACTCGGCTCACCGTCGACCCGGGCGTGCAGCGGGGTCCACCGGACGCCGTGAACCCCCAGCCCTGCTCCGGCGTCCCGTGGGCAGTTCCGCACGCAGCACGTGGGGGCCGCCGTCGTCGTGCCTGGTGCGCGGCCCGTCGGTCGATGACCCCGGCAGGGATGCCGAGCCCCACCAGGTCACCCGGTAGCGGTCGAGGAGCGGCGCCGCGGCGGCTCAAGGCGGACACCGTTCATCACGGAGCCGGGGGCCAGGCGGCGCCCGGCCCCCGGCGAACGTTGCCCGAGGTGCCCCCAGCCGGTGCGACCGGGTCCGGCGGATCAGCCCTGGCGTGCGCCGGGCCAGTCGGCGTAGCGGATGCGGGAGATCTCCAGGACCTCGCCCGTCGTGGCCCACTCGTCCTTGCCGAGGCGCGCGAGCGGACGCAGCTTGCGGACGTCCGGCTGGCCGTCGGCCATCACGGCCTCGGAGACGGCGGCGTGCACCACGCGGCCGAAGACGACGGTCGAGTCGCCGAGGGTCACCGTGCTGTGCAGCTCGCACTCCAGGGCCACCGGGGAGGCCGCCACCCGCGGCGGCTTGACCGCGTGGCTGGGCTCACGGGCGATGCCGACCTCGTCGAACTCGCTGACGCCGCGCGGGAAGTCGGTCCCGGTCGCGTTGATCTGCTCGAAGAGGTGCTCGGGGGCGAGGTTGACGACGAACTGCCGGGTCTCCTCGATGTTGCGCAGCGAGTCCTTCCGGCCGACCGACGTGAACTGCACGACCGGCGGGCTGACGCACGCGACCGTGAAGAAGGAGTGCGGGGCGAGGTTCGCCGTTCCCGCCTCGCTCAGGGTCGACACCCACGCGATCGGCCGCGGCACGACCACCGAGGTCAGCAGCTTGTAGAAGGGGTTGCGGCCCATGGCCTCGGGATCGAAGTCGATTCGCATGGGCGCCAGTATCCCCCTCGGGGGACGGGGATCACAGCCGCCCTCTCCGCCCTGGCCGAACGCGAGGTTCCGACGAAAGGGCCTGGTATCGGAAGGCACGGGTCACCGGAGTCGATCACCCCATGTCCACGCCGAACGAGTGGGACGACATACTCATTCCGCCGCAGGCACGCGGCGGCCGCGTCACCCTGAACGTCAACGACGAGCCGGCCGCGTGACTCCCCCAACGGCCGGCTGCCTCTCTGCGGATCTCCTCCGACCGCTTCGGCATCGAAGCAGGAGTCGACCGCCAGGAGGAAGATGCCGAGGACACTCGGGCACGGCTGCGCTGGGGACCGTTCGCCAAGATCTACAAGGAGAACGACACCTCGGCGTTCAAGAAGCGCAAGGTCGTACGCGCCGACGGGACGATCGACTGGGTCGTCATCCGTCCGAAGTTCCGAGAACTCCTCAGTGATCTCGCAGCCGGCGTCATCGACGGAGTGATCCTCTACAACCCGGACCGCCTGGTCCGCCAGCCGGGGGATCTGGAAGACCTCATCGACATCGTCGAGTACGTCAAACGTCCGGTGATCGGCGCCGCCGGCGGCCGCATAAACCTCATCAACGACAGTGACCGGCACATGGCCCGGATGATGTGCGTCATGGCGCTGAAATCCTCCGAGGACACCGCCCGCCGGGTCGCCCGCATGCACCTCGCCACCGCCCAGGACGGCAAAATCCAGGGCCGCATCGCCTACGGATGGATCCGCAAGGGCCACGACAAGCGCAAAACCCTCCCCGCAGAAGCGGCGGTTGTCACCGCGCTCTTCGACGACTTCCTCAGCGGCGAGTCCGCCTACAGCCTCGCCAGGAAACTCAACGACAGCAAAGTCATGCCACCCGCCGCGGCGCAATGGTCGGCCACCATGGTCCGCAAGATTCTCCGCAACCCGTGCTACGCCGGCATGGTCTCCTACGGCGGACGCCACCGGGTCGACGCCACCCTCGCCTGGGACGGCTGAAGACCGTCTTCAGAAACCACTAGATCTACGCTTGCGTCTGTCAGGACCGTACGCAGCTTTCTATGCACCGGCCAGGCGTGCGACATGAACTCGGCTTCCGTCAGTCGACCAGTGAGCACGAACTCCTTCCACAGCACATGCTCCAGTCCGGCAGCTCCGCTCATGATCCGCTGTTCGACGAACCCTCCGTCGACTGTGGCAGTAATCGCGTACTGCATCTGCAGGCGAAGCGCCTGTCCTGCGCGGGGATCGCGGAAGACGGGCAGGACGCAGGCCAGCAGATCTGCCAAGGACACCTGGTCCTCGGGATACCACCAGCCGGCGCTGATACGGCGTGCCGGGTCGCACAGCATCGGGCCCCACTGGCCCCACACCGACTGATCCTGGCGATCCTGGCCGACGGGCAGGGCGGGGGCGACCCACCGGCCGAGCGCGAAGGAGAGCCCGACATGCAGGACACCAATGCGCAACGAGCCGGGGGCCCACCTCTTCATCCGTGAAGGGTGGGCCCCGGTCGTCGACGCCGTCACCGCCGTGCTGCGCCCCCGCCTGCTGGGCTGAGCAGCGCCGCATCCGCCTCGTCCTGAAGGGCGTCCGCCTGGCCCTGCAGGACGTCGAGGTCCTCGGAGATGACGCTGCCGGTGGGGACGTCCGGCAGCCTGTCCTCGATGCGCCGCAGCGGGCGGTAACGCAGCCCGAGGACGCCCCAGCAGGACAGCAGGAGGCCGCCGGTGATCATGAGTAGGCCCATGCCGCGGCTCGGCCCGTCGCCCAGCACCGCCTGGAACACGTGGTTCCCGCTGACCAGGGGCCCGAAGACGTGCTCGTTGAGCACCGGGGTCAGCAGGAAGCCGAGCGGCATCATGGCAGTGGCCAGCATCTGGTTGGTCGCCACGACCCGGCCCTGGAGTTCCAGGCCGACCTTGGCCTGGATGATCGCCAGCCAGTGCGCGTTGAGCACGGCGTTCAGTGCCCACCACAGGAACAGGCCGATGCCCATCAGCACGGGTGCCGGCCGCAGGCCGATCAGGGCGGTGGCCAGGCCCATGCCGACCGTGGTGGCGATCATGCCGTCGGCGCGCCGGCGGGTGCCGCCCCAGAAGGCCATGGCCAGGCCGCCGACCGCCGCGCCCAGGCCGCCGGCGGCGGTCACCAGTCCGAGGACGGCCGGGGTGCTGAAGGACAGCACGAGCGGGGCGGTGAGCACGGTGGTCGTGGCGGTGATGTAGTTGACCACCACGAAGAAGACCACCATCGCCACCATCGGTCTGCGGCGCACGATGAAGCGCCATCCGCCGGTGATGGCGGAGCCGAAGGTCTCCCGTCGCTTGCGGAAGAGGCGGTCGGGGAAGCGCACGGCCAGCAGGACCGCCGCGCCGCCCGCGAGGCCCACGAGGTCCAGGGCGATCACGCCGCTGAGACCGGCCAGGGTGATCAGCGCTCCGCCGAGGACGGGTGCGATGAGCGTGCTCAGCGCGGTGCCGAGTTGGGCCACGCCGTTGGCCTGCGTCAGGTAGGGCTTCGGCACGAGCTGGGCGACGGCCGCGAGGTAGGCGGGGCGCTGGAACGCCGCGGTGAGCGATGTCAACCCGGCGAAGAGGGCGATCTGCCACACCTGGAGCGCGCCTGCTGCCGCGACCGCTGTGAGCGCCGCCAGCGCGGTGCCGTAGACGGCTGTGCAGGCCAGCATGACCTTGCGCCGCTCGTACCGGTCGGCCACGGCGCCGCCGAAGGGGGCGGCGAGCACGGCGGGCAGCAGGGCCAGCATCGTGATCATCGAGTAGTAGGCGACGTTGTGGGTGCGCTGGTAGACCCAGACGCCAAGGCCGAAGGCGGTCAGGCTCGCGCCCGTGAGCAGGATCGTCTGGCTCAGCGCCAGCAGGCCGAATCTCCTGAGGTCGCGCAGGTCCTGAGCGGCAGGCCGGCCGGGACGTGCCGGGGCGGCGGTCGGCGTACTTCCGGGTGCGGTGTCGGCGGCCGGGCGGTCCGTGATGCGTCCGGAGATGAGGTCCGCGAGCTCGCCCGCCTGGTGCTTGACGAAGTAGTGGCCGGCGTCGGGGATCCGGGCCAGGTCGACCCGGTCGGCGAAGGCGTACCACTCGGCGTGCCGCTCCTCGGACAGTTCCGTGGTGCGGTCGCGGTCGCCGATGACGCACAGCACGGGCGTGCGCAGCCGTGCCGCCTCAGGGGCCCCGAGCCGGGCGCTGAACCAGTCCACGGCCTGGCGCACGTCGTGCCGCACGCCGCGGATCACGGCCTCCTCGGTGGCCTCCTCCAACTGGCCGCCGAGGGCGGAGAGGACTTCGCGGTAGGCCCGGTCGGACGTCCAGCGGTCGCTGGGGAACCAGCGGTCCACCAGGGAGGAGAGACGCCCGGGGAGGCGGGCCGTCGGGAAGGACGCGCCGAGGACGACGCCGGCCAGTTCGGTGCCGCGCGCCTCGAGTTCCAGGGCGAGGCCGACCGCTGTGGCCGTGCCCACGCAGTGCCCGTACACCAGTACCGGGCCTGCGCGTCCGGCGAGTTCGTCCCGGCAGCCGTCGATCAGCTCGGCGAGGCTCGGCATGACCTCGTCCGGACGGGCCGGGTCGTGCCCCGGCGGCTCCAGGGCGAGGACCTCCGCGTCGGGGTGACGCGCCGCCAGCTCGGCGGCGAGCGGTCCGTAGGAGGCGGCGGAGCCGCCCGCGTACGGGACGCAGAGCACGGTGAGGCCGACGGCGGTCCCCTGCGCCGGTCCGGCAAGTCGCTGGAGCAGCCGGGTGTCGCGCTCGGCCGGCCCGTCCAGGAAGAGCGCCAGGTCGCGCACGGTGGGGCGGGTGAACAGGTCGATGACCCGCAGGTCCAAGTCGATGGCGCGAGCGGCCCGCAGGGCGCGGAACGAGTCGCCGCCGAGGGCGAAGAAGTCCTCGTCGACGTCCAGGTCGGCGTCGGGAAGTTCCAGCACCTCCTGCCAGACGGCGGCGATGCGACGCTCGGTCTCCGTGCGCGGCGTGACCCGCTCCGCCGCGGCCTGCGCCGACGGCTGGGGCAGAGCGGCGCGGTCCACCTTTCCGTTGGGGGTCAGCGGGACGGCGGGGATCGCCGTCAGCGCTGTGGGCACCATGTGGCTCGGCAGGTCGGCGCGCAGCGCGGTGCGGGCGGCCTTGATGTCCAGCGGCTCGTCGCCGGCGGGTACGAGCCAGGCCGCAAGGTGGCGCTGGTTGCCCGCGCCGACGGCCAGGACGACGGCCTCGCGTACGCCGGGCAGGGCGCGGCAGGCGGCGGCGACCTCGCCGAGTTCGACGCGGTAGCCGCGGACCTTGACCTGGTCGTCGAGGCGGCCGAGGAACTCGATGAGGCCGTCGGCTCGCACGCGGACGCGGTCACCGGTGCGGTAGCAGCGGCGGGTGCCGTCCAGCGGATCCGGGACGAAGGCCCGCTCCGTGGCCTGGGCGTTGCCGAGGTAGCCGCGGGACACGCCGGGGCCCGCGATGAGGAGTTCGCCCGGGACGGTGGGCGGCAGCGGCCGACCTGCCGGGTCCACGACGTAGCAGACGGCGTTGGGGAAGGGCGTGCCGAGCGGGGCCACCGGTCCTCCGCGCCGGTCCGGGTCGACCTGGCCGAGGTCGCAGCCGAGAACCGAGACGGTGGTCTCGGTGGGGCCGTAGTGGTTGTGCAGGACCAGGTCGGGGCGGGCAGCGCAGATGCGGTCGGCCAGTTCCCACGGGCAGGGCTCGCCCGCCAGTACCAGGGTGCGACGCGGCAGGACGGCCGCCAGGTCGCCGTGGGCGGCGAGGAGTTCGATGTGGCTGGGCACCATCTTGACCACGTCGACCGGGTGCGCGGTGAAGTAGGCGGCGAGCCGTTGCGGGTCGGTCGCGGTCTCGCGGTCGACGAGGTGCAGGGTGCCGCCGCTGATCAGGGCGCCGAAGACCGACAGGTAGCCGAGGTCGGCGGCGGCGGTGGACAGCAGGGCGAAGGAGCGGCCGTAGCCGTCGACGCGTTCCAGGCCGCCGTGGGCGTAGTGCACGAGGCTGCGGTGCTCGACGGCGACTCCCTTGGGTGTGCCGGTGGAACCCGAGGTAAAGATGACGTACGCGAGGTCGTCCGGGGAGGTCCTGGTGTCCGGCCTGGTGTCCGGAAGCGTCGTGTCGGCGGCGGTCTCACCGATCACGGTGAGCCGGGGGGCGGCGGCGCGTCCGGTGAGTTCGTCCTGGACGAGCAGGTGCCTGCTGCCGGACGCCGCCAGCGTGGCCGCCAGCCGCTGGTCCGGGTAGGACGGCTCCAGCGGTACGAAGGCCGCTCCCGCCTTGAGGGTTCCGAGGACGGCGACCGCCAGGTCGAGACCGCGTTCGGCGAGGACGGCGACCGGGTCCTGGGGTCGGACTCCGGTCGCCAGCAGCCGGTGGGCCACGCGGTTGGCCCGGCGGTCCAACTCGGCATAGGTCAGCGAGCCCTCGGCGGCCACCACCGCCACGCTGTCGGGAGTGCGGTCCGCCCAGTCCTCGATCAGGGCGTGCACGGGGCGGTCCAGCGGGAAGCGCCGGACCGGACCGTGGACGACGCCGGCGCCGGGCTCGTCGAGCGCGAGGGCGCCCACGGGGGCGTCGGGGTCGGCCAGCAGCGCGTCGAGCAGCCGCAGGTACCAGTCGGCGAGCCGTTCGGCGCTGTCGCGCTCGAAGCGCTCGGCCCGGTACTCCAGGACGCCGCTGAGGGTGCCATCGGACTCCCGCTCGAAGAGCTGGAGGGCGAGGTCGGCCTTGACCGAACCGGTCGGCACCTCGCGGAACTCCGTGGTGAGGCCCGCGAAGAGTTCGCTGACGTCGGGCCGGCGGTAGAGGTTGGCCATGGTGTCGAACAGGGGGTTGGCGCCTGCCGCGCGGTCCGGGCGCACCCGTTCCACCACCCGCTCGAACGGCACGTTGCCGTTGCCGATGGCGTCCAGGACGGTGCTCCGCACCCGCTCCAGCAGCGTCCGCCCGGAAGGGTCGCCGGACAGATCGGTGCGCATCACCACGGTGTTGACGAACAGGCCCACCGCCCGGTCGCTGCCGGGGGTGCGTCGGCCGCCGTCCGGGACGCCGACGGGAATGTCCGCGCTGCCCGATACGCGGGCAAGCAGGGTCTGCCAGGTCGCGAGCAGCACCATGAAGGGTGTGCAGCCGGACGACGAGGCCAGTGCACGCAGCCGCGCGTGGAGTTCGGCGGAGAAAACCAGCGGCACCGCGCCGCCCAGGTCGGAGGGGACCGGACGGTGCGGACGGTCGGCGGGCAGGTCGAGTCCCGCACCGCAGCCGGACAGCCGCTCCTCCCACCAGTCCAGGCGGGCGTCCTCCAGTTCCGCGGGCAGCCGGTCGGCGACGTCCGCGTACTGGGGTGCCGCCTGCGGTACAGGACCGAGTCCGCGTCGGGCGGCGTACAGCGCGGCCAGGTCGTCGATCATCAGGCCGTTGGACCACGCGTCGGTGGCGATGTGATGGACGACCAGCAGCAGCGCATGGTCCCGCTCGCCCACGGTGAAGCAGGCGGCCTTCAGGGGGCACTCGTGTTCCGGCGAGATCGGCCGGCGGACGCGTTCGCGCACCTGGCGGTCCAGTTCCTCGTCGGGATCGGGGTGGGCGGTGAGGTCGACGTCCTCCACGGGAACGTCGGCGACGGCGCGGGTCCGCAGCAGGGGCCTTGGACCGGAGGCGTCCACGACGCCGCGCAGCACCCGGTGCCGCTCGGCGAGGTCGCGCACTGCTCCGAGCAGGGCCTCCCGCTCAAGGGGGCCGCGCAGCCGCAGCAGCACGGGTACCAGATAGGCCGGACTGTCGGGCTCCAACTGCGCCTGGAACCACAGGCGTTCCTGGGCCGTGCTGAGCGGCGCGGGGGCGCCGTCGTCGCGGGGGGCGCCCTGCCGGGCGGCGGCGGCCCGAGTGGCCAGCAGGGCGCGCAGCCGGTCCTGGTCGGTGCCCGGCGAGTGGACGGGGGACGTCGTCATCGGGCACCGCCTTCCGCGTCGAGGGGCGGCAGGGAGACCCCGAGCGGGTTGTGGATCTCGGCGGCCACGCGTGCGCCCAGCAGGCTGTGCCCGCCGAGCGCCACGAAGCGGGCCTGCGGATCGCCTACCTCAGAGGCCTGTGGGAGGACCTCGTACCAGATCGACGCCACGGCGTCCGGGTCGTCCTGCTCGGCGGAGGCGCCCGTCCGGCCGGAGCGTTCGCGCATCAGGCGCTGCAGCAGCGGCCGTCCGCCGTCCATCCGGCCGGACCGTGACGCGGACCGCTGCGCGTTCAACTGCTCCTCGGCTCGCTGCCGCAGGAGTTTGCGGTCCCGCTTGCCGCTGCTGCTGAGGGGGAGTTCGGCGGCGATGAGGAAGCGGGTCGGCACGTAGGGGGGCGGTACCCGGTCGGCCATGTGCTCGCGGAGCCTGCGGGGCAGCCCGTCCCCGGCCGGCGTCCCGGCGCCGTCGGCGGTGGGACGGACCCAGGCCACCAGTTCCACGTCCTCACCCACCTCGGCCGCCACCACGGTGCCCTCGGCCACCTCGGGGTGACCGTTCAGGTGGTGTTCGACCTCCTGCGGTTCTATGCGCTGGCCGCGGATCTTCACCTGGTCGTCGACGCGGCCCAGGTACTCGAGGCCGCCGTCCACCACGCGCACCCGGTCTCCGGTGCGGTACCAGACGGGTACCGACGCGTCGGCGTCCGCGGGGACGAAGGCCCACTCCGTCAGGTCCGGCCGGTTGAGGTAGCCCAGGGCCAATGGCATGCCGCCGATGCGCAGTTCGCCTTCCTCCCCGGTGGGGACCGGCTCGCCGTCGCCGCCGAAGACGCCGAGGACACAGTTGTCGACAGGCAGCCCGATGAGGACCCGGTCGACGTCGGCGGCCTCTTGCGGACAGGTCCAGTGCGTGACGTCGATTGCCGCCTCAGTGGGGCCGTACAGGTTGTGCAACCGGGCGGGCAGGCTCGCCGTGAAGTCGCGCGCCACGGCGACGGGCAGGGCCTCGCCGCTGCAGAAGACATGTCGCAGCGAGGTGCAGTCCTGCGCGGCGGGCCCGCGCAGGAACTCGCGGAGCATCGACGGCACGAAGTGGCACACGGTGATCCGGTGGTCCTGGACGGCGCGCGCCACCAGAGCCGGGTCGCGGTGCTCCTCCGGCGGCAGGAAGACGCAGGTGGCCCCGGAGATCAGCGGCAGCCACAGCTCCCAGCCGGAGACGTCGAAGGTGACCGGGGTCTTCTGCAGGATCCGGTCCTCCGGCCTGATGCCGTAGGTGTCGCGCATCCACAGCAGCCGGTTGCACAGCGCCAGGCTCGGCAGCACGACGCCCTTGGGCGCGCCCGTGGAGCCGGAGGTGAACAGAACGTACACAGGCTGGTCGTCGGCCACCTGCGGCAGCGGATCCGCCACGAACCCGGGGCCGCCGGATTCCACCGCGACACGTGATACGTCGACCTCGACCGTGCGCAGTCCGTGCTCGGCCAGGACCGGTCCTGCCTGACCGCCGACGAGCGCCACCCGGCTGCCCGCGGTCTCCAGGACGGCGGCCAGCCGGGCCGGCGGATCGTTCGGGTCGACGGGCAGGTAGGGCAACCCGGCCTTCAGGACGCCCAGCAGCGCCGCGAGCAGCCCGTTGCTGCGGGGCACGGCCACCACCACCGGCACGCCCTCCGGAGCCCGGTCACGCAGGGTCCGGCCGATGGCGTCCGACCACGCGTCGAGCTGCCGATAGGTGAGGACGTCCACCCCGGACCGGACGGCCGGGCGGTCCGGGTGCCGCTCCGCCACGTCCCTGATCAGACCTGGCAAGCCGGTCGGACAGTCCCTCATGACCTTGGGTCCCGCGAGTTCCACGGATCCGGCACCCGAATTGTGTTGCACGTCCTCTGCTCCTCTCGCCCGGACAGGGCCGCGAGTCACACTAGGAACAGCCGGTCGAACGCCATAGAGGTGCTGATGAGACCTTAACGACCGTGCTTTTCAGACCTCTTGCCCGTGTTCACCTGAATGCGCCGGGAAGTGCGACGGGCGTGGCGGCAGATGTGGTGAGTCAGGAAGACAGCCGTTGCACCGACAGGGGGCAACCGATCCATGAGGGCCGACTGGGCGATCGGGGCCGTACGCCCCGGCCGCCCTGAGCCGTGCCTCTCGAAAGAAGTGGGAATCGGGTGGGTCCGATCCGGAGGACCGGGGCCCGGGCACCCCGCGGGCCGGTGACGGCGATCCGCCGCGGCCATCACCTGAGGCCGCTCTCATTTTTGATGGCGCCCTGACGACAGGTCCGGGCGGACACCGCTTCCCGGCGTCGGCATGCGGGTGTGGGTTCGTCCGCCGTACCGCGCCTGGCCCGCGACACGGCGGCCCGCGCGGAGGAGGAGCACCATGGCTGAGGCTCTGGGTGGCGAGGTCGCTGTCCGCGTCGTAGGTCGCGGAGAAGGCGCCGGCGACGGAGTCGGTGCGGGAGGTTCCGGACCGCGGGGGTCCTTGGCGGTGTCGTCGGTGTAGGTGGTCGTCGACGGTGCGGAGTCGGTGGTCTTCGTCACGCGCGCGAAGGCGGAACCGCACGGCTCTCCCGTGTCGTTCCGCATCCCTGGTGCCGCGGGCCGCGCTGCTGACGCCATTCTGACGACATCGGTGACGCACGTCACGGGGCATCAGGAATTCGTCACGCTCGCCCGGCCCGGCGTCCAGGCCTCGTCATTGAAACTCCGCGCCCGCCGGCACAGCGCGACAGTGATGGTTCGCGAGGCAGAGTGGCGCCAATCCTCTCCGGGGGCGCGAAGGGGAGGCACAGCGCGATGCCGGACACGGTCGCCGTTGCCACACATCAAAAACCCCTTCTTCAGGTCCGGAAAACGGGCCGGAAGTGCCGTCGAATCCCGACGGCCCCGACAGGTCACGCCCCTTTCCGTCATCTCCGACCACTCCCCCGGGGCGATCGCAGCCGTCCCGCCACCACTCCGGCACCGTCCCCTCCCGGCTTCGACTGCTGCCTGCCGTGTTATTCGCGACTGCGGCCGGACTGGCAGGCATCCTCACGGCGGGCGGCATCACGCTGAGCGGATCGTGGTCGGACATACGTCACCACTCCGCGCCTCAGGTGACCAGTGCCACGGGCCTGTACTTCACCCTCAACGACATGGACGCCCAGCTCGCCAACCGGCTGATGCCGGGGTTTAGCAGACTGAGGCCTCCGCACTCCACGACCAGCGGCGTGCCGAGGCCATCAGCGACCTCGGCGCCTACGAGGAACGGGCTGCCCGCGCCCTGCTCCTCGGCGAGCAGGGCCACCGCCTGGCGGCGGTGGCCACGTACAACTCCGCCTCGAACCTCATGCGCACGCATCTGCTGCCGGAGGCCGATCGCCTGGTCACCGTCAACGACGCCGCCTTCGAGCGCACCTATCAGGACAGCTCGGGCCCCCAGTCCGTCATCCGCATCACCTCCCTCCTGACCACACTCGTACTGCTGGCGCTTCTGACCACACTGCGGCTCTACCCGTTCTCGCGTTTCCGTCGCGTGATCAACCCCGGTGCGGCAGCCGCCAGCGCCCTCGTGCTCGTTGTGCTGGTCACCGGGCTCGTCGAGATCTCCAGCCAACGCGAGCAGTTGCGTATCGCGCGGCATGACGCCCTCGATTCCGTCGTCGCGCTCACACGGGCGCGGGCGGTCTCGTACAACGCCAACGCCGACGAGTCCCGATACCTCCTGGACCACGCCGGCGCCGACGGGCACGAACGGCACTTCCTCGTCACGAGTCAGCAGCTCATGAACCTGCCCCGGACGACCTCGACGAGCCTGCGGCGGCCGGCTTACCAAGCCCCCGGCCTGCACGACGTCTTGGACCGCTGCCGGCAGGAAGGCATGCCGCACGTGATCCTGGACGGCACGCTCATCGAGTCCAACCGCCTGGCCGGTGTCCGCGACAACGGGAACGACCTGTGGTTCAGCCAGAAACACAAGGCATTCGGCGGGAACGTGCAGTTCCTGTCCGCCCTGGACGGCACCCCGCTGTGGGTCTCCGACGTCGAGCCCGGCTCCACGCCCGACATCACCGCCGCCCGTATCCACGCACTGCCCGCCCTGTACAAGGCCGCCGCCGACGGCCTGCCGACACTCGCCGACAAGGGCTACATCGGCGCCGGCATCGGCGTACACGTCCCAGTCCGACGCCCCAAGGGCCAGTCCGAACAGGCCCTCCACGCCGACACCCGCACCACCAACACCCTGATCAGAGACCTGCGCGCCCTCGGCGAACGCGCAGCAGCCGAACTCAAAGACCGCTGGCGCGCACTCAAGCACGTCTCCCTCAGCCCCAGCCGGATCGGCGACATCGCCCCGCACCGCACTCGTCCTCAACGGAATCTGGAAATGATCTTCGTTGAGAAAACCTCACTCGGTCGCCGGAACCGCTTGTGGATCGCCTCATCGGCGAGTTCGTCGTCTCGGATTCCGGCGATGACGGGATGGAGCCGCCTACGCGTGTTCCAGCTGGCGGCGAATATCGAGCCGGTGATGCCGCAACTCGTGCAGCGTGTGCACTGCGAACCAACGCAGGGATCGCACGGCCATCTCGGGGTAGGGGACGCTCAGAGTGCGTTCCCAGTCCGCGGGTCCGAGCTGGTCGAGTCCGTGGGTGAACAGCAGGGCCGCGTCGTGCAGTTGACGGGCGACATCGGCTGGTTCCTGCTGAATGTATCCGTCGTGTTCGACCCGCTCGTCCCGCCCCATCGGCTCGGTGACCGGCGAGTCGCTGCGTCGCGCGGCAAGTAGCCGTTCTCGCTGAACGAACAGCACATCGCGCATGTGACAGGCGTACTCGAGGGGACTCCAGAGCTGAGGTGCGGCGCGTCGTCGGAGTACGACAGGGTCGGCGCGCAACAGTTCCACGTATTCGGAGACATAGTGGTGGGTCAGCACCGACACTTTATCGGCCAACGCCAGATCGTACTCGTAATCACATTCAGTACAGTGCAGCATGGTATCCATAATATCTAATATCGCCCCTCGGAGTGAGGGAAAACGATTGTCTCACTTATCCGCCGTTGAAGCCTGACGACCTCTGGACCCTGGCGCATACAGTCCCGCCCATGACGGAGATCAGGGGAGAACGAGCTGGTAATACCCCTGCAGTTCCCGAATCTCAGTGGTTACTTGGACGGAGTATGCGCTGGGGATCGTGAGGTGCTCCTTGAGCAGGCCCAGTATCAGTTTTCCCAAGCGTTCCTTCAGCTCCTCGGGACGGCCTGGCAGGATGTCGACAATTGCGTGAACCATGTGGTGGTGGAGGCTTCCGTCGCCGACAACAGTCTCGTCGAGGGCGACGAACCGGGTCTTGAATCCCCCCAGCGCGCTACTGATCAGGTCGGAGGCCGCAGCGTGCGCGGCCAAGGCGAACCCTCTCCTGTCGAAACCCGCCGCCAGGGCTTCCGGGTACTGGACCGTTATCTGTGGCATGCCGACACCTTCCCGTGATCGAGGAATTCACCAGTAGCGCGGCGGTGTGATCGCGGGTCGAACTCGTCCGAGTCGCTCGGCTCGGACGCAGTGGTCGAGCCTGCCGCGGTCACCGCGCCGCCCACCTCACCCTGCTCCGGCCACGGCCTACTCGCCGACATTCTCGGCCGATTCGGAGCTGCCCGGCTGCCGACCCGATACCCCGGCACCATCGACATCCGACATCAGCTCAGCGGCGACTCGCACATCCGGGTCCGAACCGTCCGGGCGTTGCCGGCACACCCCCTCGATCTCCACGAGCAGGTCGGGCCGGCACACGTCGACGTTGAAGTAGGCGATCTCGGAGTCAGGGCGGAACACCTGCGCGCAGATGTCGCGAACGATGGCAAGGTGCTCGGGATCGCGGACGTAGACCTTGACCTGGTCGAGATCCCGCGCGGCGTAACCGTGGCCTTCCACGCCGTGCCGGCGCAGATTGTCGCGACCGACGAGTGCGTCGATGTTGCAGAGGGTCTCGAGGGTCTGCCGTGTGACGTCGTCCGCGTGCACGGTGTCCTCACCCAGGATGCTGGCCGTGCCCGACACGAACACGCTCCCCGTCTGCTGCCCCCGCAGGAACGTCGCGCGGGCGAAGCTCGGAGACTTCGGTCCATACCGCGCCGGGTACCGGTAGGCCGGGGTCTGCCGCGGATTTTCCAGGTGGACGGTCCGGCCCTGTTTCGCGGCGAGGACACAGAGGTCGATGCCGGGACTGAGCGTGCCGATTCCGGTGGCGGCCGGCAGCTGCGGGAACTGTTCGGCCCAAGCAGCGAATGCCTCGGCCCGGCCGACGCAGAAGTCGCGGTAGATCTCCACGCCTTCCGCGTTCGGGCCGGTGATGTCGCCGATCAGGTTCCACATGCGTACCAGGTGGGTATAGCCGCTTTCCCAGACGAACCGCAGGGCGTCATCGTACAATTCGCGTACACGCTCCCGGTACACGGGCTGCGGTCCGAGACGTACGGCGTAGAACAGGTACTCGCCGTCCTCGGAATAGACAGCGTCCCCCGACCTGCCGGAGCGCCCGGGCCGGTCGGTCTGCCAGTCCTCCTCGACCGGAGCGACACTCCCGTTCGCCATGTGGGTGGTCAGGCAGGGGATCCCATCGACCAAGGTGGGCTCGGCCGGTCTGTCGGCGAAGACGATCCGCCCCAGCACACTGCCGCCCGTCGCGTCGGCCACACCGGCAATGCTCGGGACCAGATCGGACCGCAGCCCCCGCACACGGTTCCGAAGTCGTGAGTGATTCAACGTAGCTCCAAATTTTGATCATGACGGCGGCGCCCGCCGCGAGGCGCAGCAGGGCGCATCTGAATCGGGTTCCGGTCCGACGAATTCGACCAGCCCAAACCAGTGGAACGGCACTCAGGACGGGTCGCAGCAAGCCCGAGTGGTCTGCGTCCTCGGCCATGCGATGCCGTATCCGTCAACCACCGGACAACTGCCGAGTGTTCTCGGCCGCTACTGGTCGTTGCCGGAGGATGTGCCGGTGGCCGCGCTCATGGCGCGGCTCCCTCCTCGGTCGCCAGCGCGGCGAGTGCCCGCTGCTCGACCACGGTGGCCAGATCGACCAGCACCGGAAACTCGAACACGGTGCGGACGGACACGTCGACGCCCAACGCGTCGAAGATCTCCCGGGTCACCCGGATCGCGGTCAGCGAGTTGCCCCCGCAGTCGAAGAAGGAGTCGGAAGCGGCCACCCCCTGCACTCCGAGCACCTGTTCCCACGTTTCCGCCAGAAACTCCTCCACCACGGTGGCGGGCTCCACCCGCTTGCGCCCCGCCGGCTCGCGCTGCGCCCCGAGGAGCGCATCCGGCTCATGCGATGGCGGAACGGGCACCGCAAGCGCCGAGCAGACGCGGTCGGGATGCGCGCTGCCCTCGGTGAGGACCTGGCAGAATCCATCGAGCAACGCCGAGGCGGTCGCCTGATCGAAGCGCTCCACGTCGTAGCAGAGCTGCACCTCGCTCCCGGCGATCGTGTCGTTGACGAGGAAGGTGGCTTCGTTGGGAGCCGCGCCGGAGTCCCGCTCGCCGAGCACGTGGAGCTCCGCGGCACCTGACCGCAGGCGTACCGGCATCCCGGACGGGCGCACCGACAGGACCACCGGGGTCAGCGGGACTCCCGGTGGCCGCACCACGCCCGCGGAGTCGGCTGCGTCCGACAGTGCCGCGGACGGCAGATCGCGGTGCGTCAGTGAGCGGTTGCGCGCCAGCGCCGCCTCTGCCACCACCGTCCGGAAGCTCTGCTCGGGTTCCCACCGTACCCGGACGGGCAGGGTCGCGATCAACGGACCGACCACCTGGTCGAGTTCCACCACATCGCGTCGCGCCGCCGGCACCCCGACGAGAACGTCACGGGTACCGGTCCACCTGGCGAGCAGCACGTCCAACGCCGCCAAGTACACCGCGAAGGGGCTCAGCCCACTGAGTGAACCCAGCTTGCGCACCGCGTCAACCGTCTCCGGTGCGAGCGGACGGCTCAGGCGCTTTCCCCGGCAGCTCAGAGCACCGTTGCGGGCACGGCGGGACACGTCGTACGGTGGCCGCGCGCCGGCCAGTTCCTTCGTCCAGAACTCCCGATCGGCGGTGGCGTTCGCGGCGAACAACGTTTGTTCCCAGCGGGCCACGTCACTCAACTGCACGGCTGGTTCCGCCATCGACTGCTCGGCCCCGGAGAGGTGCGTGGCCAGTTCCCGCAGAAGGATGCCGCCGGACCAGCCGTCGAAGGCCATATGGTCCACCGCGATGACCAGGGTGGCCGTTTCCTCCGCGGTCCGGACCAAGGCGGCGCGCAGCAGCGGCACGTCGACGTCGAGCGCGAAGGGCTGCCGGGCTGTCTCGTCGAGGACGGAGTGGATCTCCTCGTCGCTCATTGCCTGCGCGTCGTACTCGGTGAACGGGACCCCGGCCGGCGGGCGGACCTCGCCCGTCACCTCCGTCCCGTTCACCCGCACCACCGTGCGCAGCGCCTCGTGTCGAACGACGAGAGCGTTCAGGGCGGCGGTCAGGGCGGCCGTGTCGACCCGGCCGGTGATGCCGAGCGCGAACGCTTCTGCAGTGGCGCCGGGAAAGCCGCTGACCTGGCGAGTCATCCACATCTGGCGCTGCATGTCGGTCAACGGCACACTCGTGGCGCCGAAATGCCGCACCGGTGGTGGTAGGGCCGTCCCGGCATCAGCCAGCCGGCGCGCCAGGCCCGCCACGGTCGGCTCGGTCAGGAACGCTCCGGGCTGGACCGCGGTGCCCAGTTCCGCACGGACGCGGGCGACCACCCGGGCGGCGGCCAGCGAATGGCCACCCAGAACGTCGAACCGGTCCGACCGGCCCACCCGGGGCAGGCCCAGCACGTCCGCGATGATGGCGGCCACCTGCTCCTCGACCGCGCCGTGCGGCTGCTCACCGTCGCCGCCACCGGCGCCGCCGGCGCCGCCGGCGCCGGTGGCGGGGATGGGAGGCAGTGCTGCCCGGTCCGCCTTGCCGCTCGAGTTCAGGGGCAGGTTCTCCAGCACCATGATGCGAGCGGGGACCATGTAGTCGGGCAGCCTGTCGCGCAGGTGATCGTGAAGCTCGGCCTCGGTGACCGGCGCGGTCCCCGCCGGCGCCTCCACATAGGCGTGCAGCGTGCGGACGCCCTGGGGGTCCGCCGGGGCGGTGGCCACGGCGTTGCGCACGCCCGGGTGCGCGGCCAGTGCGGACTCGACCTCGCCGAACTCCACCCGGAAACCGCGCACCTTGACCTGGTCGTCCAGGCGGCCGAGGTAATGCAGGACACCATCGACGCGGCGGACGAGGTCGCCGGTGCGATAGCGCCGCGCACCCAGGGAGGCGGGGTCCTCGACGAATCGCTCGGCAGTCAGCTCCGGCGCGCCGAGATAGCCGCGGGCGACGAGTGGTCCTGCCACCCACAGCTCGCCAGGTGTCCCGTCGTCGACCACCCGCTGATCGGCGTCGCGGACGGTCAGCTCGCTGACGGCGACAGGCTGTCCGATGGGCGGGTTCCCCTTCTCCGCCCGGCCGATGACGTGTGTGGCGCAGAAGACGGTGCACTCGGTCGGCCCGTACACGTTGACGACGGTCTCCACTCCCGGCTGTGCGTACAGACGATCGACCAGCGAGCGAGTGGCCACCTCTCCGCCGAGGTTCACCCGGCGCACCCCGCTGGGCAGTGGCTGTTCCAGCAGGGCGGCGATCGCGGAAGGCGGCGCGCCGATCATCGTGACCTCGTGGCGGGCCGGTAGCGTCGGCAGGGCGAGGATGTCGTCGGCCAGGACTACGGAACCTCCGGTGCTCAACGGCCCGAAGATCTGGTGGACCGATGCGTCGAAGCTGAGCGATGCAGTGGCCAGTCCCGCTCGCAGATGCGCGGGATCGCTCGTGCGTTCCACCCACCGAAGGAAGGCGACCACTGAGGAGTGCTCGACCGCCACACCCTTGGGTGCGCCGGTGGAGCCGGACGTGAACAGGACGTACGCGAGACCGTCCGCTGGGACAGGGGCGCCGCCGCTGTCGTTCAGGTCCTCGACGATGACGGGCTGGGCACCAGTAGCCGCGCAGGTGGGGGCCAGCTCGCGGGTGGTCAACACGTACCGGATCGCCGCCAGCTGGACCATTTCCTTCAGGCGGGACAACGGCATTAGCGGGTCGAGCGGGACGTAACCGCACCCTGCCCGCCACACCGCGAGAATCCCCGCGACCATCCGCTCATCGCGGGGGAGACAGACACCGATCAGGTTCGCCGCGGGCTCGGCCAGGCCCTGCGCGAATCGGGCGGCCATGGCCGTCAGCTCCTGATAGCTGGTCCGGCGTTCGCCCGCGATGACCGCTGTGGCGGTGGGAACACGTTCGGCCTGAGCGGCCACAAGATCATAGACAGTCGTCATTGCGTTCTCTTCGAGAATCGGGGGAGGGATGGTCCAGTTCACCGGCCTGACCGGTGGCGTCGGAGGCCGACCTGACGCGGTTTCTTTTCGGCGTGGACCGTCCCGGCACAAAGTTCAGCAGTACCTGTGCGCGACGGGGTAGCCCGGCTTCGGCATTCATACGAAGAACTAACGGGCGCCAAGTTCCGGCAACCGGATCACACACCGGTCAGGATCACCAGCGCAGGCGAGCAAGGGATCTGGGACTACTTGACCAGGCCCGTGAGTCGGACCCCACCCCGCTCGCGATGACCCAGCAGGTCCGGACTTACGAGAGTGTCCAATAGGCGGCGAATCCGATGATCAAGGAGATGCCTGATGAGCGAGACCATCACCGAGCACGAGGCCGTGGAGGAGCCGGTCATCGAGCCGGCTGCGGAGGCGGTGTCGGACGATCAGTTGGTCGCGATGCTCGTCGACCGGGCCCGTTCCGAAGGGCTGCAGCTGACCGGTGAGGGCGGGCTGTTGCAGCAGTTGACCAGGCGGGTGCTGGACTCGGCCCTGGAGGGCGAGATCACCGATCACGTCGGCTGTGACAAGCACGATGTGACGGGCAGAAAGAGCGCCTTGTCGGCGCTCACACGGTCAGGACGGACACGCTGCCGGCCGAGTCCGACCCGGCCCGGTACGAGGTAGGCACCTTCTTCAGGTCGGGCTCGATCTGCGGCCAGTCGCCGCGTTGCCCGGCGGTGATCATGATCGGCATGGGTTTTCGGTCCTGTCCGACGGCCGGGACAGGCTTGGCGGTGTCATCCGCCACGCGAGCGTCCCAGCCCGTGATGGACAGGTTCGCTGAAGAATCCTCCGGCGGTTCCTTCCGCAGTCACTCGGTTTCCGGGCCTGAGCCGCATGTTGATCGGCATGGCACACCGTCGAGTCGAGACTCAGGTCCCACACGATCACGTCCTTCGCGTCGGCCTGTGACCTGCGACTGACGAATACCCACAAATCGACCCATCCGGTCTGGTTGGCCGAGACGTGTGACGGCCTGCACATTCCATTCCGAACGCGACAGACGAGTTAGGATGTCATTAAAGGCCCTTGTGTTGCGCTTCGCACCCTCTATAGCTTTCGCGCTGAAATCAGCTTCAAGCAAGTGGAGCACATGTGCGGCCCCAACTGAACCCTGCCATAGCCGAGGTAGCAGGTCGACGGACGTCCCTTTCCTTCCCTGCCGGAGTGCCCGGGCTGATCAGGGAAGTGTCCAGGATGAGGCCGACGGCCGTCGCCGTCGAGTGCGACACCGAGCAGATCACGTATGCACAACTTGACGCGTGGTCCGACGAACGGGACCGTACTCCCCGCGCCGAGGCGCCGTCAGGACTGGCGGTGGCGGCCGCCGTTCCGCGGGGTGTTCAGCTGCCCGTCGTCCTGCTCGGCGCACATTCGCCTGGCTGCACCAGTTCAAACAACTCCGCATCCGCTACGAGCGACGCGCCGACCTCCACCAAGGTCTCCCCCAACTTGCCTGCACCATCATCTGTCTCCGACGGCTTCGGGCGGCATTCTGAAACGATTAGTTGAGGTCAAGTACATGTCTATGGTGAACGAAACCGCACATCACGGCACCACGGTGCTGCGGGCGTCACGGCTGTTCGACGGCGAAACGGTCATGCCGTGGGACGACCCCGTCGTGATCCTCGAAGGAACGACAATAGTCGGAATCGGCCGTACGGCGGATCTGCGGCTTGGAGAGACCGTCGTGGACTTTCCGGGCGCCACCCTCATTCCCGGTCTGATCGATCCCCACGTGCACCTCGCCTTCGACGCGAGCCCCGACCCGGTGAAGTCACTCGCCGATCGCGACGACGATGCTGTCGTGGCCGCGATGCGCGTCGCGGCCACGACAGCATTGCGCGCCGGCATCACGACCGTGCGTGACCTCGGCGACCGAAACTTCCTGTCACTGGCCCTGCGAGGCGCGACGGACCTGCCGACCATCGTGGCGGCCGGGCCACCGCTGACCACCGTGGCCGGGCACTGTCATTTCCTCGGCGGTGAGGTCGGGCCCAGCCCCGCCGAACTCCGGGTCGCGGTGCGTACCCATGTGGAACGTGGTGTCGACATCGTCAAGATCATGGCCAGCGGCGGCACGATGACGTCGGCCAGCTTCCCGGAGCAATCACAGTTCGCCCGGGAAGCCCTGCGTGCTGCTGTCATGGAGGCGCACCGGCACGGGATCCCCGTGACCGCGCACGCCCACGGTTACGACGCTGCACTCGACGCGATCGAGGCCGGGGTGGATGGTGTGGAACACGCCGGTTTCTGGTCGGCCGAAGGAGTCGTCGCGCCGGGGCGTGAACTCGTCGAGCGGATCGTCTCCCAGCGCGTCGCGCTCGGCGCCACCGCCGGAGCGCTACCCGGAACTGGCTCGGTGGTGCCCGCGGCCGTATCCCGGAGAATGCCTGAAATCATAGCCAACTTCGCGGCCCTGCACGCGGCGGGAGCGGTGATCGTCGCGGGCACGGACGCAGGGATCGGCCCGTACAAACCGCACGATGTGCTCCCGTACGCGCAGGATCGGCTGGCCGCATACGGAATGGGCCGGATGGCCATCCTGCGGAGTATGACGTCGGTCGCCGCCGGTGTCTGCGGTCTCGGCCACCGCAAGGGCAAGCTGAAGCCGGGGTACGACGCCGATGTCGTTGTCGTACGGGGCGATCCGATCGGCGATCCCTCCGCCCTGCACCGGATTGCGGCAGTCTATTCCCGCGGCACCCGAGTCGATCCGCAACGTCGGCACCAGGGCCCTGCCTCAGACTGAGAAGGTGTTGTCTTTCCGAAGGTGGTAGCTGCGTCTCCGCCGGTCAGGCATGAGATCGGTGCTTCGGCGGGAGGGATGGTGTGTCGTGTCGTCTTTTCGGGTGGGGTGCCGGATGCCGTCGGTGATGGGGCTGTTGGAGGAGCGGGAGCGTGCTGCTCGTCAGAGGGTGGAGATCCTGCGGGTCGAGTTGCGGGACGCTGAAGCCACGTGGCAGCGATTCGTGACTGCCCGCGAGACGGTGGGCCAGGTCTTGGCGGAATCGCGCGGGCGTGAGGATGCGCCCGTTGCCGCGTCCGACGAACGGCCTGTGCCGGTTGGGGGTGGGGTGCCCGGTTCGGTGGTGCCAGCATGGCGGGCTGGCTTCGAGCCGGCGGTGCTGGCGCCGGACTACCGGCGGCTCGTGGACATCCTGGCCGGCCGGGACGGGGAGGCGGTGGACTGCCGTCAGCTCGCTGTCGCGCTCGGGCTCGCGCCGGTGCCGGCGATGGTCGAAGGGGTGCGGTCGAAGGCCAAGCGCCTGGTCGCGCGGGGCTGGCTGGCCGAAGAGAGTCCGGGGATGTTCAGCGTCCGAGCCGGGCGAGCCGGCAGCTCATGACCATGCTCATCGACCAGTGGATCATCGCTTCGGCACTGTCGGTGCGGGACTCGTAGTCGCGGGCCAGGCGGCGAGAGCGCATCAGCCACGCGAACGTCCGCTCCACCAGCCACCTTTTGGGCAACACGGTATACCCGCGGGTGTCGTCGGTGCGCTTGACCACGGTCAGCGCGATCCGCCAGAGGGTGCGGACGACGTCGACCAGCTGACCGGTGTAACCGCCGTCTGCCCACACGCGCGCAATCCGCCAGTGCCGTTCGCGCAGCCGGGCCAGCAGACCACCGGCAGCCTCACGGTCGGTCACCGACGCAGCCGTGACCATCACGACCAGTAGCAACCCGAGAGTGTCCACCACGATGTGGCGCTTGCGTCCGTTGATCCTTTTCCCTCCGTCAAACCCCCTGCTGGCGGCCGGAACCGACGCCGCCCCCTTGAGCGACTGCGCGTCGATGACGCCCGCGGTCGGCTCCGGATCGCGGCCCTCGATCTGGCGGACGCGGTCGCGCAGCCGGTCGTGCAGTTCGCCGATCAGGCCCTGGTCGCGCCACCGTCGCCAGAATGCATAGACGCGGTCCCACGCGGGGAAGTCCGCGGGCATCGACCGCCACGTGATACCGCCCGCGACCAGGTAGCGGACCGCGTCGAGCATCCAATGCCACGAAGTTAAGCGCCCAGCTGCGGTGTCAAGGCATCTGGGAGAGTGATCTTGTAGGTGTTCGGCGCGGTGCGGATGAGTCGGCCGTT